>JAHRVS010000415.1 GCA_019090565.1 Gammaproteobacteria bacterium | reverse complement strand
TATAGTGTTGGGCTTGACGGGGCGGCCAACGCTTGTCATCGAGCTTAAGGGCCTTAAGTGCTTGTTTAACAAGCCGAAGCTGATCATCAGAATCAATGATCTGGAAGCCTTCTGGCAGTTTTGCTGCTTCATGGTGGTGGCGTAGAAAGCGAAAGGCGAGGCCGTGAAAGGTGCCTATCCATAAGGGGCGCGTTTGAATACCGGTAAGGTCTTCGACCCGTTGGCGCATTTCATGGGCGGCTTTGTTGGTGAAAGTCACTGATAGGATTTCATGAGGACGAGCGCCCTGTTGCAGTAGGTGAGCGATGCGGTGCACGAGTACCCGTGTTTTACCGCTGCCCGCGCCGGCTAGAACAAGAAGGCGCGGGGCCTCGGCAACGACAGCACCTTGCTGGGCCTTATTGAGGTCTGAAAGTAGGTCTGACATGTTATCCATAGAAATACATCTGTAGGGCCTTAAAGGGGCTGCGTAAGCTACCCATGCTAACACTTTTTTGACAAAACGGATTTCTTTACAGTATGAGTTTGCGCGTATAATCAGTTTTTGCGCTGTCATAGTTGATGTCTGGCGCCCACTAGAATGAGTCCAGCACCCTTAAAAGCGGCGGGTAATCCTATAAATGGAGATGCTTGAACAAGGCAGTGCATCATGTTTAGCTTCATGATGCACTGTAATGGGCTGCTGAAACTTTCCGGTTGACGTAAAAATCAGACTAAAATACGCATTTACTGGGTGTAAACTTCGTCTTTTCGCTTGGTTTTGTTTTGCATCTGGACGGTCCTAGCGAATTTCAACAACCTGTTAATAGTGATGAAGCGGATTCAGGGCTGTGTATACCATGATTTTATTAATCGAAACCGACCATTTATTTGAGGCATTATGCGCCTTTACGTCATAAGCTCCCCGTTGCAGTTGATCAATGCGATAGAGGCAAGGGAATACTTTCGTCATAGTGGACGGGATGTGTTGCTTTATATTTATAGCAAAACAAAGGACCTTGATCAGGTCAAGGGTCTTCTTGATAAGGGGTGGCCGGATGTGAAATATTTTAGGTGGAATTCCTTCAGCCGCCTTTTCTATCCTTTTATCCTTTACCGAACCCTTGGAAAACATACTATTGAGCGCGTATACCTTGGTTATCCCTATAATATTAGGGCACATATTGCGAATACCTGTAACACAGATACTTGGTTGCTGGATGATGGCACATTTACTTTGCGGTTGAATAAGGATTTGGGTGAGCCTCAGTCGGCACTCTGGAAGGCTCCTTCTTTAGCAGACCGTTTATTAAGACGGCGTGTTGGGGCCTCATATCTAAAGAGGGTGAGCTTCTTTACAAATTATGATATTAGTCCCCCCCAGGGCCAGAGTGTGGTTCAAAACAAATTTGCATCGATCAAAAGCCAAATAATTGCACAAGATTCTGGAGAGCATGTTTTATTTATTGGTTCACCGATTGAAAGTTTGACGTACCCTTGTGAAAAATTATTTCTTGAGTTGATGAAAAAAATACAAGGTTTTTATAAAGGCAGAGAAATCACCTATGCACTACATCGCCTTGAGAGCATTCATCAGCGTGAGGCCCAATTAGGGCCCTTGGGTATACGCGTAGTACGTTTCGAAACGCCTCTAGAGGTTGCAATCTACGAGGAAGGTGTTTCTCCTTATGAGGTGGCTTCTTTTGTCAGCTCTGCATTGGGGAATTTACATCAAATTTATGGTATTTCTGCTCGTTCTTTTATTCTTCCTGAGGAGAGTATTTTAGGTGACCATAAAGAAGCTATTACGAAGTTATACAATGATTTTGAAAAAAGAAAAATTTCAGTTATAGATTTAGATCGTTAAGTAGGATAAAGGACACACTTATGTTTACCAATAAAACCATCCTAGTAACAGGTGGAACGGGTTCATTTGGCAATACGTTTATACCGATGACACTTGAAAAATATAATCCAAAAAAGGTAATTATTTACTCTAGAGATGAAATGAAGCAGTGGGAGATGGCTAAAAAATTTGAGGGTGATCCTCGGGTACGATTTTTTATCGGAGACGTGCGCGATAAGGAACGATTATATCGGGCGTTAGATGGGGTGGATTATGTTGTTCATGCTGCAGCAACGAAAATTGTACCGATAGCAGAATATAACCCCTTCGAATGTATTAAGACTAATATAATCGGTGCAATGAACCTTATCGAAGCATGTATAGATAAAGGCGTAAAGCGCGTTGTTGCATTATCAACAGATAAAGCCAGTAGCCCCGCGAATCTTTATGGTGCGACAAAACTGGCATCAGATAAAGTTTTTGTAGCGGGAAATTCTTATGCAGGCGGGCATGATACCCGATTTTCTGTAGTACGCTACGGCAATGTTATGGGGTCTCGTGGATCTGTTATCCCGTTTTTTCTTTCGATTAAAGATAAAGGGGTATTACCCATAACTGATGAAAGAATGACGCGTTTTATGATTTCACTTGAAGAAGGCGTTGAGCTCGTATGGCATGCGTTTGAAGATATGGTCGGGGGTGAGATATACGTTAAAAAAATCCCATCCATGAGGGTTTCTGACTTAGCGAGAGTAATTGCACCTGATGCGAAACAGGAGGTAGTGGGAATTCGCCCCGGTGAAAAACTGCATGAGCAGATGATTAGCGAAGAGGATTCCTATTACACGTATGAGTATCCAGAGCACTATAAAATTCTTCCGGCAATTAATAATTGGGGTTCTTGTTTAGAACGCATCAGTGATGGGAAAAAAGTCGAAGAAGGTTTTGTTTATTCCAGTGAAACCAATGCCGAATGGATGAGTGATGAAATGCTTTTGGCTTGGATTGAAGCGAATAGAAGCAAAATCGGAGTTATATAAATAATGATTCCGTATGGAAAGCAGGACATTACTCAGTCAGATATTGATGCTGTGGTAGAGGTTTTGCAATCAGACTATCTCACTCAGGGCCCTAAAGGCCCTTTATTTGAGAAAACCGTAGCAAAATATTGTGACGCTGAATATGGTATTGCCGTTAACAGTGCTACTTCGGCACTACATATCGCCTGCCTCGCGCTTGACCTGGGTAAAGGTGATTTTTTATGGACAACACCGGTTACGTTTGTAGCGTCTGCTAATTGTGGCTTATATTGTGGCGCGGAGGTTGATTTCGTCGATATTGACCCTCGAACCTATAATATGAGTGTTGACGCGCTGGAAGAAAAATTACTTCTTGCAGAAAAAACCTTTGCCTTGCCAAAGGTCGTCGTCGTCGTTCATCTGTGTGGGCAACCATGTGACATGGAACAGATATATCGGCTTTCCCAGAAATTTGGATTCAATATTATAGAAGATGCATCCCACGCCATAGGCGGAAGATATAAAAATGAAGCCATAGGAGCTTGCCGCTACAGCGATATAACCGTATTCAGTTTTCACCCTGTCAAGATCATAACAACTGGCGAAGGAGGAATGGCTTTAACAAATAATAAGCGTCTTGCAGAAAAAATGGAGTTATTTCGTAGTCATGGCATTACAAGGGATGCTGAGCGCATGACACAGGATCCTGATGGTTCTTGGTATTACCAGCAGATTGACCTGGGGTTTAATTATCGAATGACTGAACTACAGGCAGCATTGGGCGTCAGTCAAATGTCTCGGCTCGATGAATATGTACAAAAACGTCACTTATTAGCGGAGCAATATAATAGAGCGCTTGCTGATTTGCCCCTGACCTTACCGTGGCAGCATCCCGATAGTTACTCAGGGATGCATCTTTATGTCATTCGTTTGGAGCTGGAAAAAATATCTTCTACCCATAAAGAGATTTTTGAATCTCTTCGGCAATTGGGTATAGGCGTGAATCTGCACTATATACCTGTACATACGCAGCCTTATTATCAAAAAAAGGGCTTTAAATTTGGTGATTACCCAGAAGCGGAATGCTATTACCGAGAAGCGATCAGCATTCCCTTGTATCATGGGATGACTACGGGACAGCAGGAAACGGTTATCTCTGCATTGCACGAGATTTTAAAATGAATATCGCTATTATACCTGCGCGAGGTGGCAGCAAACGGATTCCCCGTAAAAATATAAAAAATTTTTGCGGTAAAGCGATGATCGCCTATTCCATAGAAGCGGCAATACAAAGTACTTGTTTTGATATGGTAATAGTTTCTACTGATGATGCTGAAATCGCAGGAATTTCAAAAAAACTGGGGGCAAATGTGCCTTTTTTAAGGCCCTCCGAATTGTCTGATGACCATACAGGCACGCAAGCAGTGATAGCGCATGCTATTCGATATTTAGTAAACGAAAAGAAAATCACTCCGAAAAATGTGTGTTGTATTTATGCCACGGCACCTTTTATTCAAGCAGGAGATATAAAGAAAGGTTTGGATATATTAGAGTCCGAGCGACTGGATTATGTATTTTCTGCCACACGTTATGCATTTCCCATTCAGCGAGCATTTCATATTAACCCTGAGCAGCAAATAGAAATGTTTTATCCGGAACATTTTAATACGCGCTCTCAGGATCTAGAAGAAGCCTATCATGATGCGGGTCAATTTTATTGGGGTACATCGCTCGCCTGGTTAGAGCAACGTGCTATCTTTGCATTACATTCAAGCGCACTTATTTTACCCAGTAGCCGAGTTCAAGATATTGACACGCCAGAAGACTGGCAGAGGGCAGAAATGATGCACAAAGTAATGCAAGGTGTTGGAGAATAATACAGGGTGAAAGTTTGTTTTCGTGTTGATGCTTCGATTGAAATAGGAACCGGCCACGTAATGCGTTGCTTAACCTTGGCAGAGGCTTTACGGAAGAAAGGGGTCGAATGCAGCTTTTTATGCAGACCTCACACTGGTAACTTGATTGAGTTTATCCGTAGTAAAAATTTTCATGTTTACCCCTTGGGGAAAACCCCCGCACCGGAAGATACAAGCATTGAGCCTCTAGAGGTAGAAGATAACACCGCTTTATACGCTACGTGGCTAGGTTGTAATTGGGAAACAGATGCACAGGAAAGCGGCTATCATCTACAAAATATAGATCCAGATTGGCTGGTTGTCGATCATTATGCTCTGGATCAGCGCTGGGAGTTAGCCCTTAAAGCGTGGTATAAAAAACTTGCTGTGATTGATGATCTTGCTGATCGAGTTCATGCGAGTGATTTTCTATTGGATCAAACTCTTGGGCGTAATCAAAAGGAATACGCAGAATTGGTACCTAAGGAATGTGATCTACTGCTAGGCGCCCAATATGCCTTATTGCGGCCAGAGTTTGCACGGTGGCGAGAGTATAGCCTCAAGCGAAGATCACCCCCGCAACTAAATCAAATACTGATAACGCTGGGAGGTGTCGATAAAAACAATGCGACCGGACAGATACTAAACGCACTGGCTCAAAGTGGTTTATCAGAACATTGCAAAATTACAGTGATAATGGGAAGTACCGCTCCCCATTTAGAAGATATACAGTCTTTAGCTAAAACCCTGCCTTGGCAAACGGAAGTAAAAATAAATGTTTCCAATATGGCCGAACTTATGGCGAACTCCGATTTGGCCATAGGTGCAGCGGGGGGTACCTCTTGGGAACGATGTTGTTTGGGGCTACCAACTTTAATGGTCGTATTGGCTGAAAATCAATCTAAAATTGCTCGGGCATTGGCAGATGCTGAGGCGGCGATTTTATTGGGGAGGGAGAATGATATTCTTGGTGAGCTGGGTAATAGAATGAACCTCCTACTAAATGAATCGATATTATCAAGAATGAGTAGAGCTGCTTTTTCTCTAAATGATGGAGGTGGGCTGGATTTAGTAGTGTCTTATTTGGTTGGAGAGGCTTATGAATAAATCCAAAAATATCTGTACAGAAAATATCCGCATAATGACGCATGATGATCTCGACTTAGTTCGGTGCTGGAGAAATCATGAGAGTGTACGGAGCTATATGTATACGAATCAGATCATTAATAAAGAAAAGCACTTGATTTGGTTTGAGAAAACATCTGGCAGTCAGTTTAACCACCTGCTGATATTTGAATATAATCAGATCCCACTAGGCTTTGTAAACTTTAGTAATGTACGAAGAAGCGCTGTTGCCGAGTGGGGATTTTATACCTCTCCAGATGCACCAAGAGGAGCAGGTAGGCGGCTTAGTCGGGCAGCACTACGATATGCTTTTGAACAGCTGAAGTTACATAAGGTTTCAGGGCAAGCTCTTGCAAATAATGAAGCTTCTATCAAGTTCCACTTGAACGCTGGCTTTAAACAAGAGGGTATATTGAGAGATCAGCATTTTAATGGTTCCTGTTATCAGGATGTATTATGTTTCGGTTTGCTCGCAGGTGAGTGGCAGCCAGATTGTGGAGAGATTTGAGTAATGACCCCCCATCCCTATATTTGCATTTCGGGTCGCCGAATAGCGATTGATGAAAAACCTTATATTATTGCAGAACTTTCCGCGAATCATAATGGAAGGCTCGAAACAGCACTGAAAATAATTGATGAGGCTAAAAAAGCTGGGGCTGACGCTGTAAAACTACAAACTTATACGGCAGATACGATTACCCTAAAATGTGATTCAGAAGAATTTCAGATTCACGGTGGACTATGGGATGGTCGAACGTTGCATGATCTTTATAAAGAAGCCTATATGCCGTGGGATTGGCATCGGCCTATTTTTGAGCATGCACGTAAGCTGGGCATCACTATTTTTAGTTCACCATTTGATAACAGCGCCGTGGATTTGTTAGAGGGTCTGAATGCTCCAGCATACAAAGTTGCCAGCTTTGAAGCAGTAGATCTTCCTCTGATCAAGTACATTGCCAGCACCGGCAAGCCGATGATTATTTCCACTGGAATGGCCGATGCTGAAGAAATTCAGGAAGCCATTACTGCCGCAAGGGAGGGGGGGTGTAAAGAACTCGCTATTTTGCACTGTGTAAGTGGTTATCCCGCACCAATAGAAGATTATAACCTGAGAATCATTCCAGATATGATTAACCGCTTTGGCTTGGTAACGGGTTTGTCTGACCATACGCTGGATAACACCGCAGCAATCAGCAGCGTGGCGTTGGGGGCTAGTATTATTGAAAAGCATTTTACCTTGGATAGAAATGGCGGAGGGCCTGATGACAGTTTTTCGCTGGAGCCAGCAGAGCTAAAGGCCTTGTGTGCTGGAAGTAAAAGCGCGTGGGCTGCGTTGGGGAAAGTTAACTACGGATTAAAATCCAGCGAGCAGGGGAATGTGAAATTTCGTCGTTCACTCTATTTTGTTAAAGATTTGAAAAAAGGTGAAATAATTACAGCTGACGCGATTAGGAGTGTGCGTCCAGGCTATGGCATAGCACCAAAATATGTTGACTCTGTGATTGGTAAAACCCTAAATATGGGTGTGGTTGCAAATACTGCGGTATCTTTTGAGCACTTCCAGGCTCAAGGCTGAGCATGCCAATACTATGCGTTAAAAATAGTGTTATTGTTTATTTGCCACTGAGTCGGGCTTCCTTGAATATAAAAGAGAAAATATTACTGCTAGCAAACCAAATGTTTGAGAGCTAACCAGCTTCAAATCGAAGAGGCCACGAGTGAGTAAATAAATCAATAGGCAGAGAGCTGCGATAACTGGGAACGGTAATGGATAAATATTTTTAATAGTAGTGAAGGTCCAACCACTTTTATAAAACCATAGAGCTAATCCAGAAAACAATGCTATCGTGCCGACTAGGCCAACGGAATATAAGAGCTCTAAAATAAGATTGTGGGGCATGATTACAAAAACCGTTCCCTCTTTTATTCCACTAAGAAGTTTAAAAACAGAAAGCCCATAACCAAAAATGGGGCGTTCATAAAACTGAACGAAGGTGCTTTCATAAAGGTATTGCCGAGCGTAAATTCTTAGATTGCATGCGTCATTCTCACAAGGGAAAAAGAAGAATAGGTAAATATAAGCAATCAGCATGAGTAGAATAAGGGTAACAAATATTTTATAAGGGAGTTTAAAATAATAGAGAGCGAGAAATATTGTAATAAATAAGCTAGAAAATATATTTCCTCGTGAGAGAATACAAACAATACCATACAGCAGGGGAGTTATGATTATCACGCTTTGAGATAAGCTCAAATTTTTTGTGGCGATAAGGCATAAAGCAAGGACAAAGAAAGTGGTAATGCCACTGGATAATAAATTATGGCTTCCCCACACTTCGTACCCAAGCTGGCTGTCTCGTATGATGAGTGAGTTTTCAGTATATTGGGTATAAAGAACAATCGTTAAAAATACATAACTTATAAATATACTAAAACCAACGAGTGATGAGGTGAGCTCCTTATCAGTGACGTTTTTTAGAAGAGGCGTTATAAAATAAAACAAGAATAAATAACGCGTAATGTCGTATACGGCTTTAAGGGATTTATCAGGAAGCTCAGAGGAGAGGACGCCTATGACGAGAAAGGTCGTCAATCCGATCCACTGCCCATATGTTTGTTTGCTGTAAGTCTTTATGTTTTTCGCGAATAAGTTAATTGTTGCTAAGCAGAAAACCACAGAAACAGCAGTGAAGCTTAAAACACTGGGCAGGATGATTGTAGTAACAAGAGCCCAGAATAAGATCAATTGTAGATTCTTGATTAATGGAGCTTTACTCAGGGTTTTAATTGTCATCTGAAGCGTTCATATTTTTACTTAATAGAATATTCTGAGAGTGCATATAAAAACTATGATTGGAGATTTCCTGTTTTGTGCTGTTCATAGCGTTTAAGCGTAACATACCGGCACTATATCAGAATATCTTCCATCCCCTAAAGATAAGGGGTATCCATTGCCAAAATCGCCTCGATATATGAATAATTGATGTTTTTCTGGGTACATCTCGGCTTTATGTATTTCAACATTTGAAAATATGGTTTCAAAACGCTTGAAATAATCCAATCCTGGTTCATGCATCATTCGAGTTATTTTATGTCTTTCTTTCCTATCGTGCGTTAAGTCGTGAACCAAGGGAACTGGTAATATGGCAACACCATTAGGTTTCAAAATTCTTTTGATTTCAGATATTGCCTTTAAATCGTCGTCTGGATATTCGAGAACATGGGATGCAAACACCATGTCGAATGTTTCGTTTTCAAATGGAATATCTTGAATGTCAAAGTTTTCATCTACATCTTTTCGAAACATGTCACCTGAAGTATAAGAAATAAACTTTTTTTTGAATAATTTCCTAAATGCATTTTCTGGGGCAATATGAAGAATTTTATTTGTTGAAAGTTTTTTATTTTCAAATAACTTACTAAGAACTAAGAACTGTAGTCTTGCTCTTTCTAGCTCTCCACACTTGGGGCATTTTGCGTGAAGCCTTGTGTTTTTGTCTTTAAATGGGCCAAAATAATTACAAATTGGGCATAGGAATCTTTCTTTTTCCCTATTTAATATTTTAAAAAATGGGGCGCGAAAACCTTTAAGCGCGTACTCAATATTCTTCATATCCTATAGTCTAGTCAGTAGAAGCGGGTGCTGCAATGTTTATAAAAATGTGTTTGGCACTATCTTAATGATGAGTATTCTGCATTTCAGTTCACTGGTGCGCGCTGTAAAACCGATAGCTCTAATTCGACAACACAGATATATCAGCCACTTCCATAAACAAAGCACTCAGTTTCGAGAGCAATATTAAGCGATTATTACGCAGAGCTTCGTCGTCCGCATTGACCATAACATGATCAAAGAAGTTGTCGACGCTTTCTCTTAAATCGGCAAGTTGCGATAGCGCTGCGCTATAGT
>JAHRVS010000414.1 GCA_019090565.1 Gammaproteobacteria bacterium | reverse complement strand
CTGGAAACCAAGTTTTATCTTCTTCTGTGGGGTTTTCGCAGATTCGACGAATGTCGGTCATCATATTGAAACCCAGTGCGTAGGGATTAATACCATTGTAATAAGGGCTATCGAATTCCGGCTGATAGACCACGCCAGTATGGGATTTTAAAAACTCGATGATGAAGCCTTCTGTGACTTGGCCTCTGTCGTACATTGTGTTGAGTAAGGTGTAGTGCCAGAAGGTGGCCCAACCCTCATTCATGACTTGTGTTTGACGCTGTGGATAAAAATATTGTGCTATTTTTCGTACAATACGAACGATTTCTCGCTGCCAAGGTTCTAGCAACGGGGCGTTTTTTTCGATGAAATAGAGGAGGTTTTCTTGTGGTTCATCGGGGAAGTTGACCCTTTGCGCCTCTTCAGAAGAATGCTCTTTTTCAGGGATAGTTTTCCAGAGTTCATTGACCTGGCTTTGTAAGTACACTTCGCGCTCATTCTGCCGTCTGCGCTCCTCTTCAGCAGAAATGGGTGCGGGGCGCTTGTAGCGATCAACACCATAATTCATTAAAGAATGGCAGGAATCTAGCAGTGACTCCACTTCTTCCTGGCCGTGGCGCTCTTCACATTTGGAAATGTAGTTTTTTGCGAAGACCAAATAGTCAATGATGGAGCTGGCATCGGTCCAGGTTTTAAAGAGGTAGTTGCCTTTAAAAAATGAATTATGGCCGTAGCAGGCATGGGCGATAACCAAGGCTTGCATGGTCATGCTGTTTTCTTCCATCAAGTAGGCAATACAAGGGTTTGAATTTATAACGATCTCGTAGGCCAGGGCAGATTGACCCTGTTGGTAGCTTTTGGAGTTGGAAACGAACTTTTTGCCATAGGACCAATGGTGATAACCCACAGGCATGCCCACAGAAGAGTAAGCGTCGAGCATCTGCTCAGAGGAGATGACTTCTATTTGATTGGGGTAGGTGTCGAGTTTATATTCCGCTGCTATTTTTCCAATTTCGTGGTCATATTCTGCCAGTAAATCAAAGGTCCATTCAGAGCTTTCTGAAATTGGTTTTTTTTTCATGCTGAGGCCTTTTGGAACAGTTCGCGAAAGACAGGAAAGATATCTGATGCACTAACCAGTTGCTGCATGGCGAACTCTTCGCTGTGAGCGGCTTGAATCTTGGCGTATTCGCGCCATAAAGCCTGATGTTGCCTAGGGGTGATTTCGAGATAAGCAAAGTGCTGAACGATGGGTAAGATGTTTTCTGTGAGTAATTTCCCGCACACGGGAGAGTCGTCGTTCCAGTTGTCACCGTCGGAGGCTTGCGCTGCGTAAATATTCCACTCTTCGGGTGAGTACCGATCTTCGACAATTTCATTCATCATCTTTAGTGCACTGGAGACAATGGTGCCACCGGTTTCTCTTGAATAAAAAAATTCCTCTTCATCCACCTCTTTTGCAACGGTATGGTGACGAATAAAAACGACGTCTATTTTTTTGTAGTTCCTCTTTAAAAACATATAAAGAAGAATGAAAAAACGTTTAGCAATGTCTTTTGTAACCTGAGTCATGGAGCCGGATACATCCATAATGCAAAACATGACCGCTTTGGCGACAGGTTGGGGTTGTTTAATCTTAAGGTTGTAGCGCAGATCAAAGGTATCAACGAAGGGGATGCGCTTTATTTTCCGTTGTAACTTTTCAATATCTTCTTTTAATTTCTTAATGCGCGTTTGGTCTTGCTTGGCATGCTCTCTTGTGAGCATTTCAGTGAGTTCCGCTTCGAGGGCGCGAAGTCGTTTCTTTGAGGCAGATCCCAGCGCAGTGCGACGAGCACTTGCTGAGCGCATGGATCGACCAATGTTGATGCGGCTTGGGGAGCCCTCGGAGATAATTCCTCCGTGGACCTGCTTAAAGGATTCGGCGCCTGCAAGTTGACGTTTGACCAGATTGGGAAGCTCTAAGTCTTCAAACAGGAATTCTAGAAACTCATCTTGGGTAATTTGAAATACGAAAGCATCTTCTCCTTCGCCGCTATCACTGGCTTCTCCTTCGCCACCAGAGCCAGCACCACCACCCGATGGGCGGGGGATTTGGTCGCCCTTTAGGAATTCTTTATTTCCTGGGTGTACAACTGAACGCTTACCACCTTGTCCATGATGGATGATCGGTTCGGCGATGTCTTTTTGAGGAATAGAGATGCTTTCCCCTTGCTCAACATTGGTAATGCTGCGCTGGGAAATGGATTCTGAAACAGCCTTCTTGATGTGCTTCTTGTATCGTTGTAGAAAACGTTGACGATTAACGGCGCTTTTGTTTTTGCCGTTAATACGCCGATCAACTATATACGCCACAAGATTCTCCTGTTGGTTGTTTGACAGACCATTTAAATAGCTATCTGTTGCATTAAAATAAAGCTGAAATTTCTCACCTTGATGAGTAAACCTTGTTTGTTCGCTTGGTTTTATCCTGTGCTTAGCTCGATGCAACAAATTTTAGCAGCCTGCTCGGGATTATTTCGGGGCTTTGTTCTAGCGTTAGCCCCTTACTGTGCTTTACGAACACGCAAGTACCACTCAGCTAAAAGCCGAACTTGTTTATGGGTGTAGCCTCGTTCTACCATTCTGGAGATAAACTCGTCGTGCTTTGTTTTGTCAGATTGTGATGCCTTGGAATTAAATGAAATGACTGGGAGGAGGTCTTCGGTATTGGAGAACATTTTCTTTTCGATAACGGTTCTCAGTTTTTCATAGCTCAGCCAAGATGGATTGTTGCCTTCGTTGTTGGCTCTGGCCCGCAGTACGAAATTGACTACTTCATTTCTGAAATCTTTGGGGTTGCTGATGCCGGCAGGTTTTTCAATTTTCTCTAGCTCGTCATTAAGTGCCGCACGATCGAAACTCTCGCCGGTTTCTTGGTCACGAAATTCTTGGTCTTGAATCCAGTAATCGGCGTAGATAACGTAGCGGTCAAAGATGTTTTGGCCGTATTCGGAATAGGACTCAAGGTAGGCGGTTTGAATTTCCTTGCCGATAAATTCGACATATTGGGGCGCTAGGTATTCCTTGATAAAGCGCAGATACTTTTCCCGTATTTCAGGCTGGTACTGCTCTTGTTCGATACGCTGCTCAATCACATACATTAGGTGAACGGGGTTGGCTGCGATTTCGGCATGGTCGTAGTTAAAGACCTTCGAGAGTATTTTAAAGGCAAAACGGGTAGACAAGCCATCCATCCCTTCGTCCACACCGGCGATGTCTTTATACTCTTGCAGCGATTTTGCTTTGGGGTCAATATCTTTGAGTGTCTCTCCATCATAGATGCGCATTTTTGAGTAAATGCTGGAGTTTTCGGGCTCTTTAAGGCGTGAAAGCACAACAAATTGGGCCAGCATTTTTAGCGTGCCGGGTGCGCAGTGCGCATTGTTTAACGAACTATGGCGCAGCAGTTTGTCGTAGATGGAAACCTCTTCTGTCACCTTAAGGCAATAAGGTACTTTCACGATGTATACACGATCGATGAAGGCTTCGTTGTTTTTGTTATTACGGAAGGTCTGCCATTCTGATTCGTTAGAGTGGGCGAGAATAATGCCGGTATAGGGAATTGCGGCCATGCCTTCGGTGCTGTTGTAATTCCCCTCTTGCGTAGCCGTTAATAGGGGGTGAAGCACCTTGATGGGCGCTTTAAACATTTCTACGAATTCCATCAAGCCTTGGTTGGCGCGACACAGCCCACCTGAAAAGGAATAACAATCTGGATCATCTTGGGAGAAATCTTCTAATTGCCGGATATCCACTTTACCCACCAGGCTAGAAATATCCTGATTATTTTCATCGCCAGGTTCGGTTTTAGAAATGGCGACCTGCTTTAAAATGGAGGGGTATAATTTTACGACTCTAAATTTACTTAGATCACCGTTGTATTCTTGTAGGCGCTTTGAGGCCCAGGGAGACATAATGGGGCGTATATAACGCTTAGGAATGCCATATTTTTCTTCGAGTATGCCTGCATCTTCTGCAGGATCAAACAACCCAAAGGGGGATTCGTAAATAGGGGAGCCTTTTATTGCGTAAAATGGCACGTTTTGCATTAGCTCTTTGAGCTTTTCTGCCAATGATGATTTTCCACCGCCAACCGGGCCAAGTAAATAAAGAATCTGTTTGCTTTCTTCAAGGCCTTGCGCAGCGTGCTGGAAGAACGCAACAATTTGCTCAATGCATTCTTCCATCCCGTAAAATTCAGAGAAAGCGGGGTAGCGCCGAATTATTTTGTTTGAAAATAAACGACTCATTCGGGTGTCTTTCGATGTGTCTACGAGCTCGGGTTCGCCTATGGCTGTCAGTAGTCGCTCGGCTGCGGACGCATAAACCATGGAGTCATTTTTACATAGCTCAAGGAACTCCTCCAGGCTGTACTCTTCTTCTTTGGATTTGTCATAGCGCTCCTGGAACTGTTCGAAAATACTCATAGTGTGCCTCGTCGAAAGTATGTAGAAGGTTCAAATATCTAACGGAATATTGCGCAGTTACTTTGGGGTACCTCTAAAAATACACTTTTCACGCGATAGCTGCGTCAGCTCCGTACTTGAATCCTCGTGTATGCCTTATACACTGCGGCTCTTCGTGCGGAGCTTTCTTGCTCTCACGTGAAAATTATTATTTTTAGAGATGCCCCTTGGTTATAAAGCAATTTGTTAGCCAGTAATTCTGTCAGCAGCCCTGGCTGGATAGTTGCTGAGTAGATTAAATTAAATTTCTATATTAAAACTATGGGTTTAGCATGAAATAAATAAATGGCCAGTTTGGTTTATTAAAATTAGTTTTAAATTAAACGCATGTTTAACTGCATTAATTTTGGCGCTATTTATTCATAATAATAGTCATAAAATTGGCACTGTCCTAGCTGTATTTATGAGGATAATTGTATTCATGGTGTATTAGCGGTTTTCGTTGTTAATAAATAATACGCTTGAGCTTAGACATTGTTGTTCTTCAAAAGTTTGCGTTTATATCTAGTTATTAAATTAGGAAAGATTTCTGGAAATAGCAAAGATTTTGTTTTAATTGATGATTTGTTTGATTTTTGCACATAGGGTTGATTGCGCTGAGACAGGAGGGTGGTTTGTTAGTAGCTCCTCGTTGAGGAGGGGCTTGGGTTACGCTGAGACGGGTTGCGATGGGGCCGTGTATCTGTGCTTAGGAAGCGGAAAATCGTTGCCCGGTCTTGAGGTTCATGGCGGTGAGTGGCCCGCCCCAAACGCAGCCTGTATCGAGGGCGTGGACGTGCTCAACAGGGCAGACGCCCTCCAGGGCGGCCCAATGACCGAAAACAATGGCGAGAGAATCGTCTTTGCGTTGCCGGTAGGCGTACCAAGGTTGGTAACCGAGTGGTATCCCGCTGGCTCCTCCCTTGTAGTCGAACTCCATGAAGCCTTGGGGGTCGCAGAGGCGTACACGGGTCAGATAGTTGGTGATAACGCGCAAGCGTTCGTGCCCCTTGAGCTGGGGTTCCCAGCATGCCGGTTCGTTGCCGTACATGTGTTGAAAGAAGAGGGTGGGGTCGGGGCTGCGTAACGCAGCGTGGACTTCTTCTGCGTAGCTGACACACTCGTTGAGGGACCACTGAGGAGGTATGCCAGCATGCACCATGAAGTGGCCCAGTTGCTCATCCCTGTGGACCAGGGGCTGCTGAATCAACCAGCTTAGTAGCTCTGTAGAGTCGGGCGCGTCAAGAACCGGTTGAAGTGTGTCTTTGCGGCGCGGGGTGCCTACACCGTGCGCAAGCGCCAAGAGGTGAAGGTCATGGTTGCCGAGTATGACAACCGCGCTATGACCAAGCTGCTTGATAAAGCGCAAGGTTTCTAAGGAGTCGGGGCCGCGATTAACCAGGTCACCACAAAACCAAAGGGTGTCTGTCGTCTTATCGAAGTTTATTTTTTGCAACAGCGCTTGAAGCGGCTTCAGGCAGCCCTGTACATCGCCAATGGCATAGGTTGTCATGGATCAGTGCAAGGAGTTTGGTTTAGCAAGGGTGATGGCTGGAATGGGCACCTCAAAGGTGTTTTTGTCGGCGGTTTGAAAGGTGTAGGCACCCTCTAATGTGCCGAAGGGTGTTTCAAGCAATACCGCGCTGTCGTAGCGAAAGGCTTCTCCGGGTTCTAATTTAGGTTGTTGGCCAATAACGCCTTTTCCCTGGACCCGTTGTATTTGTTGTTCAGCATCGGTGACTACCCAGCTGCGCTCTGTGAGCTGGATGGGGGTGTTGGAGTGATTGGTAATGATGACATTGTAGGCGAAGACAAAACGCTTTTGTTCGGGGGATGAGTCATCGGCCTGAAACTCAGGTGTCACGTTGATATCAACGTTATCTTTTAGGGAGGCATTTTCAGCCATTATTTATCCTTTCAACTGGCTACCAAGAACAGCTGCGCTTAATTTTCGCTAAGAAGGTTGGCAAGTGCGACATATTGATTAACAGAGAGTGTCTCTGGGCGCGCGCCAGGATCAATCTCTAATGATTCTATCTGCTCCGAGCTTAGCAGAGTTTTAAGATTATTACGTAATGTTTTACGTCGTTGCGCAAAGGCTTGTTTTATCAGTTTTTCCAGTTTCTCGGTATCGTTGGCAATAAGGGAGATGGTTTTCCGTGGCCGCAAGTGCACAATGGCGGAGTCAACCTTTGGCGCTGGGTTGAAGGCACCGGGGCCAACTGTAAACAAATAGTCGACGTCGCAATAATATTGGACCATTACGCTCAATCGGCCATAGTTTTTGTTTCCAGGCTCGGCGGCCAGGCGCTGCACCACTTCTTTTTGAAGCATGAAGTGCATGTCTTGAATAATATTGACGTAGTTAATTAAATGGAAAATAAGAGGGGTTGAAATATTGTAAGGTAGATTCCCCACCAAACGTAGGCTATGAGGGGCGCTGCTAAGGCTGCCGAAGTCAAACTTAAGGGCGTCGCCGGGGTGGATGTCTACGTTGTCGGTATGGGTGTAGTGAAGCTCTAACTTTGAGACCAAGTCGCGATCTAATTCAATGAGCTTGAGCTGACAGCCAGAGTTTGCCAGTCCTTCCGTTAAGGCTCCCAGCCCTGGACCAATTTCAGCGATAAGTTGGTCTTTTTCAGGTGCTATGGATTGAATGATATTTTGTATCACCTGAGGGTCATGGAGAAAGTTCTGGCCGAAGCGTTTACGTGCGCGATGGCCTTGCTGTGGTTTGCTCATGGTTAATGTGCTCTCGTTCTTTTAGGGCTTCTTTGCTCTCACATAAAAATAGCTATTTTTAGAGATGCCCTTTAATGAGGGGGATTTTTCATTGTGAGGTTGATTCTATTAAGTTACTGGCATAGGCCAGCGCGGCCTGAAGGCTATTTGGCTTGGCTTGGCCACTGCCGGCTATACCAAGGGCTGTGCCATGGTCGACCGAGGTGCGAACAAAGGGCAGGCCGAGGGTTATGTTAACGGCACGACCAAAGCCGCCGTACTTTAATACGGGCAAGCCTTGGTCGTGGTACATGGCGAGGGCGGCATCGGCCGAATCAAGGTATTGATCGGTAAATAAGGTGTCTGCAGGAAGGGGGCCGAGTAAATCAAAGCCCTTTTTGTTAAGGCGCTGAATAACGGGTTCGATGGTTGTGGTTTCTTCACTGCCTAAATGTCCGTCTTCACCCGCGTGGGGGTTGAGGCCTGCAACCAGTATGCGTGGCTGTTGGATGCCAAATTGTTGCTGAAGGCTGGTGTGAAGGATTTCGATGGTGCGAGTCAGTTCTAGCTGGGTAATGGCATCGGCCACTTCGCGCAAAGGGAGGTGGGTAGTAACCAAGGCGACGCGCAGCTCTGGGTGGGCGAGCATCATGACGACTTTTTCTACCGCACACTGCTCAGCAAGAAATTCCGTATGGCCGCTGAAAGGAAATCCTGCATCGTTTATGACGGACTTTTGTACCGGCGCGGTGACCAGTGCCGAAAACTCACCGTTTATACATTTCTCAGTGGCTAACTTAAGCATGGCTAATACATAGTTGGCGTTTGCCACGTTTAATGTGCCAGCTTGGCAGGGGGCTGCAAGTGGAACGTGTACAATACTGAGCTGCCCAGCTTGCTGGCAAGCTTCTTGGCCAGGCAGGTAGGGCTTAAGTGTTATCCGAAGCCCCATTTGCTGGGCGCGTTGTTGCAGGAGCGCCTTGTCTGCAAAAACGACGAAGGGGATGGCCCGGTCTTTTTGGGCAAGCATCATGCAAATATCAGGGCCAATGCCTGCTGGTTCACCACTGGTAATGGCCAGTGCTTGAGTGGAACTGGTCAAAGAGATTTGATGTCGACATAGGCTTCTTGGCGGACTTCTCTCAACCAGCGCTGTAGCTCTTCATTGAAGCGACGTTTTTGCAAGGCCATGCGAGCTTGGTTTTCTCTGAAAGCAGGGCCTTGGTTTTCACTGCGGCGCTCAAGGACTTCAAGGATATGCCAGCCGTACTTGCTGAGGAAGGGTGCGCTGAGTACGTTAATGTCGGACT
>JAHRVS010000413.1 GCA_019090565.1 Gammaproteobacteria bacterium | reverse complement strand
GATCCTGATGCATTGCAATGGGTATGTGGGGGAACTCTTCAATGGCCGCCAGCATTAAGTGGCGTAGAAAAGTGGAGCCCGCATACTTGCGTGCTCCCGCCGAGGCTTGCATGATAACAGGGCTGCTGGTTTTGTCAGCAGCTTCCATAATTGCTCGAACCTGCTCCAGGTTGTTAACGTTAAATGCGGGAATGCCGTAATTGTTTTCCGCGGCGTGATCAAGCATCTGTCTCATGCTAATTAAAGCCATCGATGTTCTCCTAGTCGGTTATGAATTCGGATGATTAAATGCGAATATTGTGCATCTGGAAATAAGAAGCCCTTTGGTCTAAGTTCATGTCATGCGCCTAGCTTGCGGGGGAAAGTGCCGCGCGAGAAAAGGACTATGTTAAGAGCGTACCCTAAGCAGTTTAACCTAAAATACCTGGTGATTGAGAGGGAAACTGCGTTGGCCTGGATTAACGCATGTAATAGGGGTGTAATAGGGAGGTGGGTCATTAGCTCAAGCGGTCATAAGTGTGGCATTAAAGCCATTGAGTAAAGGGCTGTAATGCGAGCAAGAAATAGAAAGAATATAGGCGGATTAATATGAATGAAGGTTTGCCCGTTGGCGATGCGAGGCTAATGCTGACCTTTGGTGGGCGAAAGTTGGAGTGCGCCACTTTTTCTATGCCGGCGCAGGAAGCGAGGGCATTGGCGGTAATCTGTCATCCGCACCCTTTATTTGGGGGCGCGATGGATAATAAAGTCGTGCACACGCTCTGGCGTACATTTAAGTCAGAAGGGGTCAATGTGCTTCGATTTAACTTCCGAGGGGTAGGGGAGAGTGAAGGTGAGCATGATGGTGGTGAGGGTGAAGCGGATGACCTCGCCGCGATTATTGGCTGGTTGGCTAAGTGCTACCCTGGTAAGTCGGTGTACCTTGCAGGGTTTTCCTTTGGCGCATACGTGGCAGCAGCGTATGCGGCGCGAGCAAGCCGCAACCCCTTGGGGAGGCTGTTTTTGGTCGCTCCGCCTGTGCATCACTTTAATATGGAGGCGATTCGGCGTCTCGATGTTCCAACGTCTATTATTATGGGGCAGAAGGATGAGCTGGTGCCGGCAGAGCAAGTGCAACGTTGGGCAAAGAGGCTGTCTGAGTCGGCCCTTGCTCGTCTTCATTTGTTGCCGAATGCAACTCATTTTTTCCATGGACACCTTCCAAGCTTGAAGGAGCTTGTTGTTGCCGATCTAGCGCTTGAATGAGGCCGCTATTGCTAAGTCGAGGGAGGCCATATAAAGTACGCGCCTGCATTCACTGGGTCTCGAGGGATTCTCATTAAGCCATGATACAAAATGACTCGTCGGCAGGGGGCTTGCCGCTAACGCCAATGGCATACTACGAGCGGGCCCTGCAACAGAACGGCTTTCAGAAGGACGCCGCGCAAGCTCAGGCAATGACGATGCTGCAAGTACTGTATGAAAGCATCGTTAGTGGTAGGCACAAGCAGCAATATAAAAGCACGCCGACCTTGTCGGCGAAGCGCAGAGGGTTGTTTTCAAGGAAGCTTCGCAATAAAGGGGAGTCCGTCAAGCCTGTTTTGACCGAGCCTGCCGTCAAAGGCCTCTACTTTTGGGGTGGTGTTGGTAGGGGAAAAACCTTTCTTATGGACGCCTTTTATGAATGTCTGCCCGGCGACAGGAAGCTGCGGGTTCATTTTCATCGATTTATGCGGCGGGTTCACAGTGACTTAAGAGCGCTTCAAGGGCAGGCTAATCCGCTTAAGGTTATAGGTCGCCGTTTTGCAGACGAAATAGATGTCATTTGTTTCGACGAGTTTTTCGTTACGGATATTACTGATGCGATGATTCTGGGTGGTGTGTTGGAGGCAATGTTTCACGAGGGCATTCTTTTGGTGGCGACATCAAATATAACCCCCGATAATTTATATAAAGACGGCCTTCAGCGAGAACGTTTTTTACCTGCGATTGCTCTACTGCAGCGTCACCAGCAGGTTTTTAATTTGGATGGCGGTGTTGATTATCGCTTACGCGCTCTAGAAAGAGCAGAGATTTATCATTATCCTCTTGATGGTGCTGCGACAGCCAGTCTTGCCGCGAGCTTTGTTGCCCTGGCTCCTGAAGTTGGGCAGGAGGGAGGCGTTATTGACATCGAGGGGCGCCCTGTTGCGACAGTGCGCTGTGCTGACGGTGTCCTGTGGTGTGAATTTGAGGCTGCTTGTGATGGGCCTCGCAGCCAAAATGACTACATAGAGATAGCGCGTATATACAATACTGTGTTGATCAGTGGTGTGCCCCAGTTTTTAGGCGTTAATGACGACCAGGCGCGGCGGTTTATAAATATGGTTGATGAGTTCTATGACCGCAATGTGAAGCTAATCTTGTCGGCGGCGTCCGATATTACGCAGCTGTACGTGAAAGGCCAGCTCGAATTTGAATTTAGACGCACCGAGAGTCGGTTGCTTGAAATGCAGTCCCATGAATACTTAGAAAGCCCTCATCTGCCCTGATTAACAGCTATGCTGTATCGAGCTGTAAAAAAGGCATTCTATCATCTTGAAAGTGCGTGCGCAGTCATGTAAGATCTGCGCTCTTAAATTCGGGCGTTTCTCTTCTCAGGGTATGTGCTTTGAGTCCCGAAAAAGTATCTGAGGCAGAATAAATGAAAACATATAGTGCAAAGCCAGAAACGGTAAAAAGAGACTGGTTAG
>JAHRVS010000412.1 GCA_019090565.1 Gammaproteobacteria bacterium | reverse complement strand
CCTCAAAGCCACCCAGTTTCGAGCGGCCGATGTAGGTAGCAAAAAGGCTTATGGCGATGAGTAAGCGGTAGTAGCAGAATATCTGCAGTGAACGTAAGCGAGATTTTCTATAATCGGTTAGTTCGTTCATTATTTTTTAGTAAAATCAGTTAGGTGGGTCGTCATCCTGCGTATCGTTATCCTTATCGAGCTCTTTGGCAAAAAGGCGTGCGTGGACTTCTGAACAAAAAACGCGGTCATCGTACAGATATGATTGATCTTCAGGAAAGTGAATCTCGCAATGACAACATTTCACCATCTTTTTTTGCTGAGCAGAGGGCGAGTTGTTTTGTTTGTGTTCCAGCTTTCCGATCACCTGGCGATACAGCCAGTAGGCGCTAAAGCCAAGGGCGAAAAGTACAATAAGTCTAGCCAAGTTACTTCCTTTTGGGTAATTAGCCCGAGATAGGTGAGTTTTCGTGTGGGCTCACACTTAAGGAGTGATTTTTAGTTATATGTCTGCTAATGCCTGGAAGCCCCAGTAATTGGCTCAGTGTAGAGCATCCTCACTACTGGCACGAGAAATACCTTTCACAGAGGTAGATTTGCATTTCGAGAGTTAGTCTCGATTTAAAGACATTTTTACTGGATAATCCCGCTATATTTTTATGCCTACTGTATCGCCATTTACGAGGACTTCAATGAGCCACGCGCTGACCATCTCCATTGCACAACTGAATTTTCACGTGGGTGATATATCTGGTAATGCTCAAAAAGTGATTGAAGCAGCTAAACATGCCTACGATAAAGGCCGTGCTGATTTAGTGGTATTCCCTGAGCTCACCTTAACCAGCTATCCGCCGGAAGACCTCTTGCTACGGCCTAGCTTGCAAGCGCGTATCGATGGCGCATTGGATAAAATCTGCAAAGCGGTGCAAGACGTTGATGTATTGTTGGGTAGCCCTTATTTTATGGATGGAAAACTCTACAACTGCGCCATATTGATACAGAGTGGCGCAATCACAGCGATCTATCAAAAACAACACTTGCCGAACTATCAGGTCTTCGATGAAGTGCGGTATTTTACCCCAGGTAGCCAAAGCCAAGTGGTAATGGTGAAAGGAATTCCCCTGGGGATTACGATTTGCGAAGACATTTGGTTTGAAGCACCAGCTCGTCAGGTTGTTGAAATGGGGGCCAAGCTTATCGTCAATTTGAACGCCTCCCCCTTTCATACTCATAAACAAGAAGACCGAGAGAAAACCTTGAAGGCTCGAGTGGCTGAGTCGGGCGTGCCCATCGTTTATGCCAATTTGGTGGGCGGTCAGGACGAACTTGTATTTGATGGGCGGTCGATGTTGGTCGATTCGCAAGGAGATGTTCGTTTTACTGCGCCTGCTTGTAAAGAGGGTATTTTCCCCCTAGATTTTAAATTCGATGGCGAGCGGCTTGCTGTTAACGACGACCTGCCAAAAAGTAGCCCTTCAGAGAGTTTAGAAAAACGGGTTTACGATGCCCTTGTTTTGGGCTTGAGAGATTACGTTAACAAAAATGGTTTTCCAGGCGTGATTCTGGGCTTATCTGGCGGCATAGATTCGGGTTTGTCGGTTGCCATAGCCGTAGATGCCTTGGGAGCCGACCGGGTCCAAGCAGTGATGATGCCTTTTCGGTATACCTCATCAATGAGCATTGAGGATGCCGAAGAGCAAGCCCAGCGGCTAGGGATTAATTACCGCTGCTTACCCATTGAGGGTTTGTACGATTCCTACCTATCCGTACTGGCAGCCCCCTTTGAAGGTATCTCCGCAGACAAGACCGAAGAAAATCTCCAGGCCAGATGTCGGGGCACCTTGCTCATGGCGCTTTCCAATAAATTTGGCCATATGGTACTGACAACGGGCAATAAAAGCGAAATGGCGGTGGGTTATGCCACGCTCTACGGTGACATGGTGGGCGGGTATAACGCCTTGAAAGATGTACCGAAAACACTGGTGTTTAAGCTGGCTGAATACCGCAATACCTTACCAGATGGGCCTGTGATCCCACAACGAGTGATCGATCGGCCTCCCTCTGCTGAGCTGGCGCCTGATCAAGTCGATGAAGACAGCTTGCCGCCATATTCGATCCTCGATCAAATCTTGGCGCTCTACGTAGAGCAAGATTGCAGCGCCGACGATATCGTTGCGCAGGGCTTTACGCGCGAGGATGTGTACCATATTGTTCGTCTTGTGGATTTAAATCAATACAAGCGGGACCAAGCCCCCATTGGTGCGCGAATAACGCGACGGGGCTTTGGGAAAGATCGGCGCTACCCTATCACCTGTCGTTGGCAGGCCGGGGAATAACCAGTGTTCTATTTCGTTTTTTCGTGGTTTTAGTTTTCCAGCTTGGCAGCTTATTGGAATTTGCTGAGCCGAGCCAGGTACTGGGTGAAATCAAACGAAAAAGCGGAGCTTGTCCGCAGCAAGTGAGCATTTTTAGTCAACTATACACCGACTGCTAGAGGTGTATTTGTTTGGGCGTGCAGTGCATTTATTAGGTGGTCATGGTGAGAAGCCATGATGGGCAACGATAGTGCAAGCGCTTAGCCCAGCAACCCGAAACTAAGCACACTCAGCCAGCTTTTGTTTCCTGGCTTGGTTTTAGCTTGGCTTAGCTCAAAGAGAGAGGCCTTGTAATAGTCCGGGTAATTTGCGTCCATGACTTTCGAGGTATCGGCAGCAAGCTCATTAAGCCCTAATGCCTGATAAGCATGGATCATAATATCCAATCCATCGGCAACAGAGGGCGTTAAGCGAAAGTTTTGCACAATGAAACTTCCGCGGTTGGCCGCAGCAACGTATGCGCCGCGCTCGATATAGAAGCGCCCCACATTGACTTCATATTGCGCGAGCAGGTTTCGCAAAAAAAGCATGCGTGCTCGCGCATCGGCATAATAAGGGCTGCTAGGATACTGCCGAACTAATTTGTTAAAATAGCGAAAAGACTCCTTGGCCGCGCCCATGTCTCT
>JAHRVS010000411.1 GCA_019090565.1 Gammaproteobacteria bacterium | reverse complement strand
CATCGGTACAAGTAAAAGAGATGAAGGCGACACAGCCGCCGATGCGTATAATTTGTCCAGGCAGAGTTTATCGATGTGACTCAGACCTCACTCACACCCCTATGTTTAACCAGATCGAAGGTCTCGTGGTCGATGAGACGGTGAGCTTTTCTGATCTGAAAGGCATTATTGAGGGTTTTCTCCAAGACTTTTTTGAAAAGGAGTCTGCCGTTCGGTTTAGGCCATCGTACTTCCCCTTTACAGAGCCCTCTGCAGAAGTAGATATTCAGTGTGTGATGTGTAACGGTAAAGGTTGTCGTGTGTGCAGCCACACGGGCTGGATCGAAGTCCTTGGCTGCGGGATGGTGCACCCAGAAGTGTTTAAACATGCTGGCATTGATTCTGAACGCTATATTGGCTTGGCATTTGGAATGGGCGTCGATCGATTGAGTATGTTGCGCTATGGAATTAATGACCTGAGATTGTTTTTTGAGAATGACTTGAATTTTCTTCGACAATTTAATTAATAAGCTGTTGAGATCCGCTAACACGGCTAGCATGTTTTCAGGTAACACCGCAGGTAGGTTTTAGTCAGTAGAATTTCAACAGCCTGCTAGATAGCCCTTAGGTTAAGGCTGATTTCTTCTGACATTAAAAATAAATTAGGGAACGGTTATAACGATGCAGTTCAGTGAACAGTGGTTACGAGAGTGGGTAAGCCCATCTGAAACGAGTGAAGAGCTTGCCGAGAAAATCACTATGGCAGGGCTTGAGGTAGATAGTCTTAGCCCGGTAGCGGGAGATTTTACCGGCATATTGATAGCCGAAGTGGTGTCGACTACGCCGCACCCTAACGCTGATAAGCTCACTCTTTGCGAAGTCTCTGCTGGCGCTTCCGAGTCACTTCAAATCGTTTGCGGCGCGCCCAATGTTCGAGTTGGCATTAAGGTTCCTTGCGCTGTAGTGGGAGCGGTGCTTCCCGGTAATTTTAAAATAAAAAGAGCGAAGCTCCGAGGGGTGGAGTCATTTGGTATGCTTTGCTCTGAAGAAGAGCTGGGTTTGAGTGAAAGCGCAGATGGCTTGATGGAGCTGCCTAGCGACGCGCCTCTGGGGCAGGATATTCGTAGCTATTTACAGCTGGATGATAGCATCATCGATGTGGACCTGACGCCGAATCGAGGTGATTGCTTAAGCATGCTGGGCCTCGCCCGTGAAGTCGGCGTATTAACCAGCTCGGTGGTGAATATCCCTGAAGAAATAGCCGCGCCTGTTGTTCATGGTCAGACGTTTCCTGTTACGGTAACTGAGCCTCAGGTTTGCCCTCGGTATGTAGGCCGTGTCATAAAAAACATTGATAATACGGCTGTATCTCCATTATGGCTGGTTGAAAAGCTTCGTCGTGGAGGGGTGAGAAGTATTGACCCTGTTGTAGATGTTACGAATTACGTATTGCTTGAGTTTGGGCAGCCTATGCATGCCTTCTCTCTTGATAAGTTGTGTGGCTTTCTTGACGTAAGGCTTTCTAATAGCAGTGAGTCGTTGGTGCTAATTGACGGCCAAGAAGTTAAGCTGGATGACAAAACACCTCTAATTACCGATAAAAATGGTCCTTTGGCAATAGCAGGCGTAATGGGAGGAGCTGCTTCGGCCGTAAGTCGTGAAACACGAGACGTGTTTTTGGAATGCGCTTATTTTAACCCTGCCTCTATAGCTGGGCAGGCGCGCAAGTATGGATTGCATACAGACTCATCTCACCGTTTTGAGCGTGGTGTTGATTATGAAATTCAAATAAAGGCCATTGAGCGGGCCTGCGAGTTGTTGTCCGATATCGTTGGCGGTGATGCTGGGCCGCTTATTGAGGTGGCAAGTGATGCACACTTACCTGAAACAAATACGATTACACTTCGTTCTGCTCGCGCAAAACGGGTGCTCGGTTTTGATATTGATGAAAAGGAAATCGAAGGTATCTTAGAAAGGCTTGGCTTGGTTTTTGATAAGGCGTCAGAAGGTGTCTGGCAGGTTCAAACTCTTAGTTATCGCTTTGATATCTGCATCGAAGAGGATTTGATTGAAGAGCTAGGCCGGGTTCATGGTTACCCTCGTATTCCGACAAAAATGCCAGAAATGCGATTGAAGCCGGTATTGCAGCCTGAGTCGACGATACCGGTATCAAAAATAAAACGAAATTTGGTTGAAATGGGATACCAAGAAGCTATTACCTATAGTTTTGTTGACCCTTCGGTGCAGTCTTTGTTTTCATCGAACGAGGCAGCGTTAAAATTGCTGAATCCGATCTCATCGGACCTTTCAGAAATGAGGATGACGCTGTGGCCAGGCCTGATTAAAGCTCTTCAGCATAACTATAATCGTCAGCATGATCGCATCCGGTTTTTTGAGGTGGGTACGTGCTTTATCCCAGCGGATGACGGTGTTAGCGAACAACAAAAAATATCCGGGGTGATATTGGGCGCAAAGCAAGAAGAAAACTGGACAGGCGAGGCTGGGCCTGTCGACTTTTTTGATATAAAAGGTGATGTCGAGAATCTTCTGGGTATAGCGGACTCACGCCATGCTTGCGAATACGAGAGTTCGGAGCATCCCGCTTTACACCCTGGCCAATGTGCTAAGATCACTAGAAATGGCAATTCCGTTGGTATTTTAGGCGCCTTGCACCCAAAGCTTAGTAAGTTTCTACAATTAGATGGCTCTATCTATTTGTTTGAACTACAATTATCTGAAGTCTCTAACGGAGCCGTTCCCGTTTACAGTGAAATCTCTCGTTACCCTAGAGTGCGAAGGGATATTGCTTTGCTTCTAAAAGAAACGGTTCCAGCAGGCAGAGTCGCCGCATTTATAAAAGGACAAGCGTGTGAATTACTTCGAGACCTGAAGATTTTTGATGTCTATTCAGGTAAAGGGGTTGAGGATGGTTATAAAAGTATCGCCATAAGCTTGTACCTGCAGCACCAGGAGAGAACCCTGGGTGAAGATGAGGTTGCCGAATATGTAAGCAGTGTTCTCGAAAAACTAAAGCAAGAGTTTAATGCGATATTAAGGGAATAGTAAGTATGAGCGCTCTCACCAAGGCTGATCTGGCAGAAAAGCTTTACCAAGAGCTTGGCCTCAATAAAAGGGAGGCTAAAGAGATGGTAGAGCAATTTTTCGAAGAAATTCGAGGAGCTTTAGAAGACAGTGAGTCTGTTAAGTTATCTGGGTTCGGGAATTTTGATTTGCGGGACAAAAAAGAACGCCCAGGGCGTAACCCTAAAACGGGCGAAGAGATCCCAATTAGTGCTCGCAGAGTGGTGACCTTTCGACCTGGCCAGAAATTAAGAGCGCGTGTAGAGACCTATTCAGGTAATGAGCATAGCGAATAGCTCCTTACCGGAGATCCCAAATAAGCGTTACTTTGCCATTGGTGAGGTGAGTGAGCTTTGTGACGTAAAACCTCATGTTTTGCGCTACTGGGAACAAGAGTTTGCAACGCTGAGCCCAGTGAAGCGCCGCGGGAATAGACGTTACTATCAGAAACAGGATGTCGTTTTGGTCCGCACTATTCGCCAATTGCTTTATGGTGAGGGTTATACCATCAGCGGTGCTCGTGCACGCATTGAAGGTGCTTCGGCTGATTGTGCGACCGAGGGACGACAATCAACTTTGCCAGTTCAAAAGTTGATTTTAGAATTGGAAGATATTGCGACGCTACTTAAGCCATAGCTACCCTTTCTGATCAAATGACCTATTCAATAGGTAAAAAAGTGAAATAGCGGTTTCAATAAAGCTAACTATTGAGTATTATGCCCGCCATCCTTTTTAGACAGAATCTAAAAATGAACGGGGCGTAGCGCAGTCTGGTAGCGCACCACACTGGGGGTGTGGTGGTCACAGGTTCAAATCCTGTCGTCCCGACCAAT
>JAHRVS010000410.1 GCA_019090565.1 Gammaproteobacteria bacterium | reverse complement strand
TTCTTCACGATAAAATCGAAGATGTTGCGGTATTTGGTATCCCCAACGAGGATTTTGGTGAGTCGGTTCAGGCTGTTGTTCAGTTAAAGGTAGGTGTTGAGGCTGGCGAGGAAGTCAAAGAGGAGATATTAGATTTTGCTAAAGAACGTTTGGCAAAATTTAAGCTGCCCAGGGCCATCGATTTTGCCGATAGCCTGCCTCGCTTGGACACGGGTAAGTTATACAAGCGTTTTTTAAAAGAGCAGTATAAAGAAGCTTACGAAGCAGGCCTTTCTGCAGAGGCGCAGGAAGCTCTGTTAGAGAAAGAGGAAGAGCAGATGAGCTAGTATTAACGGCTCTCTATAAGAAATAAAAAAAGGGCCCTTTGTAGGCCCTTTTTTTATGGGTAAAACAATTTCTGTTCGTGTGTTTTAGGCTTTTGCTATGGGGTGCTTACCGCCCTCTGATCGGGTTTTACCTAGCCGGGTGTAGGTCTGGTTTTTCTCAATGCTACCTTTGAGCAGGTCGAGCATTCGATTCGCATTGGTTTGGGAGCGTTGAATAAATCGACCGTTGATGGTGTTAAGGTCATCGCACTGGCCGAGAAGGGAGCGATAAAGCTGTGCTGTTTGTGTAAAAGAGCCGCTTTTTTCAGGATCAAATCTATTAATTAGCAGGTCAATGGTTTTGTTCCCCTGTTCAATATTGAGGCTTTCTAGTAGCTGATTGAGGGCTGCCTCATGCTGTGAAACTAGAAGCAAGCACTGTTGTTTTTGTTGGGTGCTTTCATGAAAGGAGGTGTGATCGTTTGCTTCTAGATGAGCGCGTTCGTTCTTGAGTGTAATTATTAGGTGTTGAAAAAGTGTGATACCGGCGCCCAAATGAGCGCTTACCTGATCAATGTCTTGTTGGGGTTCTGGCTGTGTTTTCATGAAAAACCTGCCTGCTCTGTTTAATGGTTTAGATTTTCTGGTGGTGCGCGTTTTTTAGCGCTCATTTGCGTGATTGAATCCTCTGTTGCCACGCGATTTGAATGAAAGGATGCTTAGAAGGTCAAAAGTTTCTGAATGCAGTTATGAAAAGCAAGAATTAGGCCGAAATCAAGAAGTAGTGCGATATCACCTTCTTGGTTTGATGTGGGTAAAGGCTGGGTGCTGAGGGGGTGCTGGCTTGATGAGGCGTTTTAGAACATGGGGTGAGCGTTTATCTATTTCCGAATCCAAGCTCGTGTTCAAAGAGTTTTTCAGCGAGTTTTTCTGGGTTGATGCTGTACCGGCCATCTTCAATGGCGCTTTTTATTGAGGCAACCTTCTGTTTATCGAAAGAGCTAAACTTAGAGACTCGGCTTTCTGCTTGCTCTAGGGTTTTTGCCTCTGAGCTGATGGATACAGAAACGGACGCCGCTTTTGCTGATTCCTGGTGTGTGGGTGTTTTTATGCCTTCAGTAGCGCGTGACTGGGCAGCTGCTTTGTCGCTGGCTTTATTGGCAGTAAAATTTTTGTTGGGCGGCGTATTGTTAAAATCAATGGCCATGGTGTAATACCTGTTTAATGGGTAACTTTATCGTCACCTTTGTACGGATTCTTCCTACATAATCTCTATCGGCAAATCGCTTAAAAACTTTAGAAAAGCGTATCTATCCACGGCTAAGTGTAGACCAAATATAAAGCGACAATGGTTAAGGCGGGTGTTTTTTCCAAAAAACTGTGTCGTATTTACCAGCAAGCGAGCCTACATGTTTACCGCAACATGCCCTGGCGAAGTGATTTTCCCTTCAACAATGCGCTGAGATTTGCTGTTTCTAATTTGAATTTTGTCGCCGACGGAGCCGCTGCCTAGCGCGACACCATTGGTTTTTACTCTAAGTGCAGAGGCAAGGGCCGAAATGGTCACCTGCTCACCACGCTGAATGACGATGGGAAAACGCAGCAGCTTGGGTGTAAATGGCGCATTGACGGTAAGGTTTCGCTTGAGTTGCATGCCTATTATCGGTTCTGAGTGGGTGAAGTAGCCGAACCTTAGTTTTTCAATGTCTATCTCGGCCAGGGCGATGTCACCAGGGGATATGTGGTGCCCGCGTAGTAATTGATTGCTGGCGACCACGACTGTCATATAAGCTCGGATGGAGACAGGGATATTGACGGCCCAGGGCGTAGGGGCGTCGCACCGCACTTTGGCGTTAGTGCGACGATTAAATCGTTGCATCGGTGGAAGCAATATCTGCAGTTTGGCCGTGCAAGGCGAGAGCTTTAGACGGGCGTCTAGGTTGCTGACATTTATGTCTGTGCGTACTTGTGTATTTTTGAAAACTTGGGTGAGATTTACTGCCACGGCATTTGTAATGCCGCGTTCGATTTGTTGGCGCGCTGTGGGAGAGGGGAGTATTTGTGATGGTGCAGGGTCTAGGCTTGCTGCGCCTGTGTAGGCGGGGAAGCAGATAGTTAAAGCTATGAGCAAACGAAGTAGGGGGTGGTGGCTACCCCAGAAAAAAATGCCTATTTTCATTTTGTATCATCCTTCAGTTTAGATGCGTCACTTACTAAAAAATTAGTGGGAGGTATGGGTGAGCGCATGAAAACCGAGTCAATTTGTTGGCGTTTATCTTGGGTGGCTTTCATTTTAATTATAAGCGAGCAATTGTCGTGCCGCTGCTCCATCTTTATGTTGGCATGCCAATGAAGGAGGGGCGACATAAGAGGGAAATGACGACTATGCTTGATAGATAGTGGGTCAGCCTGTTGGATGTTTACGTAGAGGAAAACGTTTCATTATAGGCTTACCCTTTGCTAAAGGAATGCAGTAACGGAGAGCGAGATGGCCGGGCTATTAGACACAATTGATCAACGCACGCAAATGGTGGGGCAGAATAGGCTGGAGTTGCTGCTGTTTTCCCTAAATGGGAAGCAGCTATATGGTATTAATGTATTTAAAGTAAAGGAAGTTTTGCAGTGCCCTCCGTTAACGTTGATGCCTGGCAGAAACCCAGTGGTGAGAGGGGTTGCGAATATAAGAGGCGGGACGCTTTCTATTATTGACCTGCAAATGTCAATGGGGATGCCTGAGTTAGAAAATATTGACCAGTGCTTTATTATAATCACTGAATATAATAATTCAATTCAGGGGTTTTTAGTGAGGTCGGTAGAACGTATTGTCAACACAAACTGGGAAGATATGCACCCCCCTCCTGGTGGAAGCGGTGACGATAATTATTTGACAGCTGTTACCGAGGTGAATGACAGGCTAGTAGAAGTGCTTGATGTTGAAAAAATATTGGCTGAAGTTTCACCTAGGGAAGATGATATTTCAGAGGGGCTCATTGATGAGGGCGCAATTGAGGCCGCAGACCGTGAGTCGATTAAAATTTTGGTGGTGGATGATTCCTCTGTTGCGAGAAAACAAATGCAGCGATGTATTCAGCACCTTGGCTTTGAAATAATATTGCGTAACGATGGGAAGCAGGCGCTGGACACATTAAGGGAAATGGCTGCCGAGTGTGATGACATAACGAAAGTGCTCCCCATTGTGGTTTCTGATATTGAGATGCCGGAGATGGATGGCTATACACTGACAACTGAAATTAGAACGGACCCAGATTTGAAAGATCTTTATGTGATGCTGCATACTTCTTTGAGCGGGGTCTTTAATCAATCTATGGTTGATAAAGTGGGGGCAAATGATTTTCTAGCGAAATTTAATCCAGATGACCTGGTTACGCGTGTTGCCAAGAGAATTTCTAGCGTAACGGGAATACCTATTGTTGAAGATAAGCCTGAATAGGCGTGATTTTTTCGATTTAAATCTAACCCCCTGCCTACCTAGAGGCAGGGGCGAATGTCTTTTTAAGCATATTTGAAACCCCACTTCTTTGCGATAACTACGTCAGCGTTTAACGTTTTTTCTAAACCAGCATGTAGTAAGTCGTGTGTGCCCTGTACCTCCTCGTGGCACTTTCTTTCACATAAAAGTTATTATCCTTTAGGCGCCTGTCAGTGTTTTTTTTGGTTAATCTGGCTGCGATATAAATCTTGGGTGGAAATCCCTTGCCGCTGTACTTGCCGGTTCAGTACAGGCACCGCTACCGGTTTAAAATGATGAACTATATCTTTCTGCTACACCGTTAACCCTGTATTCGTTATTCCTGTAAAGCTCTACTGGGCTGGCTTCTGCTAACCTAAAAACCTCTGCTGGATCACGAAAATACGCACAAGCTCTTGACGCACCAAGAAAATATTAAAAAATTTTCATCTTCAGCCATATGCGGCGCGTACGCCCAAGAAGGTGACTATGCGTTATTTGAAATTCCCTATATACCAATATCTTGCACATCTTCTTCGCGCCCAACTGCGGTTTTTAGGAATAACATAGAACTTGGGCTACTTGGTTTGGAGCTCAAAAAGTGAAAAGCCTACGACGGGGGTGTATTCACTATCACCACCCTTGGTTTTACAAAGTTGGCATGTAGGTTGCAATTTAATATTCGAAATACTCATTCGGATAATTAAAACGATTATGCCTATTAATTTTCAAACTGCCGTTGGGGTTCATGAGCAAGCTTTAAAACTTCGAAGCTATCGAGCGGAAGTGCTTGCCAATAATATTGCGAATGCCGATACGCCAGGGTACAAGGCTAAGGATATAGATTTTAAGGGTATCTTGGAATCGGCCCATTCTTCGTCAGATAAAATGCGAACCACCAATTCAAAGCATATGGGTGGGGATTACGATGGTGGTGCCTCTCCTGAGTTGCTATTTAGTAACCCTGAGCAACCATCTGCGGATGGCAATACGGTAGAAGTCCATAAAGAAAAAGCCGAATATTTACGTAACTCTTTGGAATTTCAAACTAGTTTTCGATTTTTGAATGGAAAATTCAAAGGGATGAAATCCGCATTGCGCGGAGAATAAAGGGGTGAATGATGTCGTTATTTAATGTGCTTAATATCGCCAGTACGGGAATGAATGCCCAAACTGTCAGGCTCAATACAACCGCCAGCAATATTGCGAATGCTGACAGCGT
>JAHRVS010000409.1 GCA_019090565.1 Gammaproteobacteria bacterium | reverse complement strand
TACGCGACTGACTTCTTGGCAGTGGCTGTCCAGACGATCAAGTTCTTCGCTCACATCCAGCTTCTGGGCGATAATAACCAGCTCTTGTTCGGTGCGTTCGCTACGGGTTTCTATGTCCAATTCGTTCAATTTAGAGAGAAGCTTTTCTCGGTAGGCCTTGTTGAGTTCGGGGAGGCGGCCGCGAAGGATCTCGGCCTGTGCGGGAATGGCTTGATTGCGCTCCAGTAAGAACCCTTTTAAGGCCAACCCCTCTCTTGCCCTGCTTGCATTGAGGTCATCGATGGCGCTGCCTAGCAGTTCGAGCACTTTTGCTTCAGGTCGTAAGTGTTCAGGAAATACCGTTCCAGCGTTCGCTTGCAGCGTTGCCCCAGGCCATTGGAGCAATTCAATGGCTGATATAGGAGCAGGGTTGGTGAGTTGCTGATTCAATGTTTCGCATTGTTTCACAAGGCTGCTGACAACATTGGTGTCGATTTGGATGGTGCTCTGCTCTGAAATCAGCGGTTCTAGCTTTAAGGTGCATTCGACCTTGCCCCGTATCAACTGGCTTTTTATTTGCTGTCTCATTGCTTGCTCTGTGTGCCGCAGTGATTCAGGTAGACGTATAGAGAGCTCCAGGTAGCGGTGATTAACGGTGCGCAATTCCCAGATAACCTGCGTACCATCAAGGTTGATTTGTTGCCGTGAAAAGCCAGTCATGCTGCGAATCATCGATTTTCCTATTGTAGGGGTGCTCTGAAAGAGAACTTTGAGGCACCCATTCTTATCCAATGCAATGAGTTTTACTAATTACTAGGTGCGACAGGTGCATACAAAAGTTTATACTAGGCGCAATTCTCAAGCACGACTTTTAGGCGCGATAAAATAGTATTGTCGCCCCCGTTTTTTTTAACCCTTTATAGGAACCCGTATTTATGCGACCCAGCGGCCGAGCACCAGACCAGCTAAGAGACATCAAAATCACCCGTGAATTTACTTGCCATGCTGAGGGCTCGGTGTTGGTGGAATTTGGCAATACCAAAGTGATCTGTAATGCCAGTGTAGAGCCGGGTGTCCCTCGGTTTATGAGAGGAAAAGGTCGGGGCTGGGTTACGGCGGAGTACGGCATGTTACCGCGTTCTACGAATTCGAGAATGGGGCGAGAGGCCGCTCGCGGCAAACAGGGTGGCCGCACCATGGAAATTCAACGTTTAATTGGTCGGTCATTACGGGCCGCGACGAACCTCAAAGCCATGGGTGAAAACACCATTACTGTTGACTGTGATGTGATTCAGGCTGATGGGGGTACTCGTACGGCAGCGATAACCGGTGCAAGTGTCGCGCTGGTGGATGCCTTCACTTATATGTTGAATAAAAAGATGGTCAAGAATGACCCTTTGAACGGCTTGATCGCCTCTGTGTCGGTTGGGGTTTACAAGGGAACACCAGTACTTGACCTGGATTACATCGAAGATTCCAATGCGGATACCGACATGAATGTAGTAATGACGCAGCAAGGTGGTTTTGTGGAGATACAAGGAACCGCAGAGGGTGAATCATTCAGTCGTACTGAGAACGATGCGTTGTTAGACCTGGCCGAGAAGGGCATCAAGGATCTTGTCGCTGCCCAGCAAAACGCCTTACAATGGTGAATGAAATGCAAGACTATCAGCGCGAGTTTATTCGTTTTGCGATCGAGCATCAGGTGTTGCGCTTTGGTGAGTTTACCCTGAAATCGGGGCGTGTCAGCCCTTATTTTTTCAACGCAGGCTTGTTTAACACTGGGCGTGCGATGGCGCGACTGGGGCAGTTTTATGCCGAGGCCATTCAAAACGCGGGGGTTTCCTACGACGTGATTTTTGGCCCTGCGTACAAAGGGATCCCTATTGCAACCAGTATGTCTGTGGCCTTAGCCGATAAGTTTGACGTTGATAAGCCTTTTGCCTTCAATCGAAAAGAAGCCAAGGACCACGGTGAAGGCGGCATGATTGTGGGTGCCGAATTATTGGGCAAAGTATTGATTGTCGATGACGTGATTACAGCCGGTACGGCGATAAGAGAAGTGATGGCTTTGCTTGAACGCCTTGATGCCAAGCCGGCTGCGGTACTGGTGGCTATGGATAGACAAGAGCGAGGCCAAACAGGCGAGCTGTCGGCAATACAGGCGGTGGAGCAAGAGTTCGGCGTTCCTGTGATCAGTATTGTGACCCTGGATCACCTTGTGGACTTTCTGGAGAAGGAGTCTTCGAATGATGTCTATTTGGCTTCCATGCGGGCTTACCGGAAAGATTACGGCGTGAGTTAGGGGGACTTGGTTGGCACCCCTGCTGTTAACAAGTAGCTAAGCTGTTATTTAGGCTAAACTAAATTACGGTTATTCCTTTATCACCTTTTACAATGAGAACTCGGGTTGGACAATATTTCTGCTATAAAACGTTTGGCTTGCCTGGTTGCACTGACTTTAGTATCAGTGCATTTGTGGGCAGGGAACATGTATCAATATAGAGATGATAACGATCGGGTTGTGCTTGACGACAAAGTACCGAAAGCCTTTATTCATAAGGGTTACAAGGTGATAAACAGCAAAGGGTACGTGATTGAAGTGGTCCCGCCTGCGATGACCGAGACGGAGAAGGAGGTCGTCCGAAAAGAAGCTCTGAGACAAAAAGCCTTAAAGAAATTGCGTAAAACCTACTCTGAACCGGCTGATGCAGAGTTGGCGCGAGACAGGCAGCTGAGCATGCTAGAAAGCCAGATTGGCGTGAAGAAAGGGGTGATTGCCCGGCTGACCGGCCAGAAAAAAAGAGAAACTGGGAAGGCTGCTGACCTTGAGCGTAGAGGCAAAAATGTTCACGAGTCCATCGTGGAGAATATAGAACGCCTCGATAGGCAGATAGCTGCGGCAGAGACAGACATTGTGGAAAGGGAGCAGGAGAAAGAAGAGACGCGGGTACGTTTTGAAAAGGATATTCAGCAATTGAGAAAATTACTGAACATGCCTGCAGTACCACCGAAGCGCTAGCGTATCCTATTAACAACTCTCCTGCTTGGTAGTCGAGAAGAGGTTTTGGGACAGGTGTTGCCACTGTAATGGCCAGTGGGTGGTTGGCATGCGGGTAAAACCGCTGCGAACAAACTGACTGATTCGCCCTTCAATGGTAGAAAAAATAAGGTTAGCGGCAGTGGGTGCCGGCATACTTGAAACCATGCCTTCATTTTTTTCTGCATCACTGATTGCGTTGCTCAGCAGCGTTTCTAATCGATGATTAACCCCTAGTGCTTTCACTCTAAGGCGTTCCGCCTCCCCCGTAAGGGCGTCACCAGATAGAATTCGGCTCATTCCAGGGTTGGTCTCAGAGAATAAGAGTATTGCTGAAAGTGCCTTGTCACAGTACTCCATCGCATTATTGGCTTCGCGCCGTAAGTCATTCAGGCGCTTAAAAAGGGTGTCTTCTATCTGCTCGATTAAGCTCTCAAAAATTTTGGCTTTACTCGGGAAGTGCCGATAAATGGCAGTTTCGGACATACCCAGCTCGTCAGCCAGCTTAGCCGTGGTAATGCGCGCGCCTGGGGTTTTCTCCAGCATGCTGACCATTGATGCCAGTATTTGCTGACGCTTACAGGTTTTTGTTCTTCCTGGCATAAGGGTCTCTTTGGCTTTTAGGGCGTTGTGGTGGGCCGACTGCCGGTGTTAGTAATGAGTGTGCCAACACCCGTGTCGGTAAACACTTCAAGTAGCAGTGCATTGGGCACCCTGCCATCAATAATGTGCGCGCTGGTTGTGCCGCTTTTAACCGCGTCTAGTGCGCATTGTATCTTAGGTAGCATGCCGCCGTAGATCGTGCCGTCATCGATAAGCGCATTGACCTGCTCAGTGGTTAAGCCCGTCAACACCTGGCCTGATTTATCTTGTAGCCCCGATATATTGGTTAAAAGTAAGAGCTTTTCAGCCTGCATAACTTCGGCAATTTTACCTGCCACCAAATCAGCGTTGATGTTGTAGGACACGCCATTGTCATCCACGCCAATGGGGGCGATAACGGGGATGAAGTTGCTTTGCACCAGCATGTCTATCACGCTGGTATCGATGGATTTAACTGCGCCAACATGCCCAATATCGATGATCTCTGGTGCCATCAGGTCTGCATTGTCTTTGTTTAGGTGCAGTTTTTTCGCCCTGATAAGGGGGCCATCTTTACCACTTAAGCCAATGGCTCGCCCGCCATTGTGGTTAATCAGATTAACGATGTCTTTATTGACCAGGCCACCTAAAACCATTTCAACCACATCCATGGTTTCGCTATCGGTGACACGCATGCCATCTACAAACGAGCTCTCCTTGCCGATTTTGCTGAGAAGTTCACCTATCTGGGGGCCGCCACCGTGCACCACAACGGGGTTAATGCCCACTAACTTCATCAGCACCACATTTTTGGCAAAGCTGGTTTTCAGTGACTCATCGGTCATGGCGTTGCCGCCGTATTTGATGACAATCGTTTTGCCACTAAACTTGCGAATATAGGGCAGGGCTTCGGTGAGGACTTCTGCGGTAATCTCTGGCGTGGGGCTGCTGCTGTTGGCTGGTGCTGTCACTTTTGAGTAAACCTCGACAATGCTGGGAAAACGGGGGTGCTTTTCAGGGAGTAGATAGTGCCGAATCAGGGGTAGATAGTACCGAAAAACGGCAAAGTATTCGAGTCCAGGGAGTGGGAGGGTGTAGTGGGGTGAAAAGGCGGCGGTTTAGGTAAGAGATACGAGTGTCAGGTAGGAGGCGCTGGGGCCTATTCCAGGCCCAATTTAGGGCCTGCTATTTTAGAGGCGCCCTTGGGCCTTAAGGGCGCGCGCTCATGCTCTCAGCGAGGAGACGTGGTGATCAGAGGTCAGGGCTTGCTTCCAGATGGAGGTCTTCAATGACAAGGTTCTCATCGACCTGTTTAAGCTGTTTCTGAAAAAGGCTGTGAATTTGCACGAGCGCCTCTTCATTATGCGCTTCAAAGCGAGCGGTTAATGCCGGTGTGGTATTGGAGGCGCGAATTAAGCCCCAGGCTTTGGGGTAGTCGACGCGAATACCATCGATGGTATTCATTTTCCCACTGCCAAATTGCCCCACTTCTTCCAGTGATTGGATAATCTGAAATTTCCTGTCTTCAGGCACAGGGATGAAGATTTCAGGTGTGGCCAGGCTTTCGGGTAAACTGGCAAATACGTGCTCTACATCTTCACTTTCTGTGGACAAAATTTCAAGCAAGCGTGCGCCGCAGTAAAGTGCATCGTCAAAGCCAAACCATCTGTCGTTGAAAAAAATATGCCCGCTCATTTCCCCAGCGAGCGCGGCGTTCATCTCTTTGAGTTTCCCTTTGATCATGGAATGCCCGGTTTTCCACATCAATGGTCGACCACCCAGGTTCGAAATGAGTTCGGGCAGGCGACGGCTGCATTTGACATCAAAAATAATGTCGGCGCCGGGACTGCGCACAAGCAAGTCTTTCGCATAGAGCATCATCAGGCGGTCGGGCCAAATGACTTTGCCAGAGGGCGTGACAATACCAATGCGATCACCGTCTCCATCAAATGCGATCCCAATGTCAGCCTTATTTTCTTTTACGGCGGCTTTTAAGTCTTCTAAATTTTCTTCTCGGCTGGGGTCGGGGTGATGATTGGGGAAGTTCCCATCTATTTCTGCAAACAAGGGAATTGTATTGCAGCCAAGTTCGTTAAATAATTCGGGAGCCACCTCGCTTGCTGCGCCATTTCCGCAGTCGAGGACGATGGTCATGGGGGTGGCGAGGATGACATCTTCAGCGATGTGATTGATGTAGTCCTCTTTGATACTCTCTGTGTTTTCTTCACCGGCGCCTTTCTCTATGGCGTTACGGATCAAGCGGTCTCTGAGAGCCAACACACTTTTTCCTGAAAGCGTGTTTCCGGCAATCATGATTTTTAGGCCATTGTAATGAGCTGGATTGTGGCTGCCCGTTACCATTACGCCTGATTGTGAGCCTCTTTCTGTATGGCAGGCGAACCACAACATTGGCGTGGGTACAATACCGATGTTGGTGACGTTGATACCGGTGCTGAGTAGTCCCTCAACCAATGCCTCGCAAAGCACAGGGCTAGATAAGCGCCCGTCGCGACCCACAAAAATGCGTTGTTCACCTTTTGTGATCGCTTCGCTTCCGATGGACTGTCCCAGCAAGCGAATAGTTTCGACAGTGATGTCTTTGTCTACGATGCCACGGATGTCATAGGCGCGAAAAATACTGGTGGGAATGTCGGGAATTTCAAGTTGGTCATCGACCTCTGCGCTGGGTAAACCATGGCCAGGAAATTCTTTCGAATTACCATCGAGGTTTTCTGGAAGCTCAAAGCCAGCAGGGGGCTCAGGATTGGCATCACTGTCGGGTGCCGCATCACTTTGGGTAAACGGTGAAGAGGTCTCACTGTCTTCCCTCTCACCTTCTTCTTGAGCTGAGGAGGCCGAAACTTGAAAGGGGGTGGTTGATTCAGTTTTAAAGTCTGAAAAGATGCGTTCGAGAGTGTGGTCCAATGTTTCCATAAAGAGAACGGAGAAACTGGGTGTTTTCGAGTATTGTCCGAACTTGATTTCTTCCAAGTGAGAAATTAGCAGAGCACTGTCTACACGCAAGTGTTTTTCTAGCGACCTGAATGCCAAAAAAGCAGCGGTAATGCCGAATATAAATACAATAAGTAGGGGGGGGATAGACGCGATGAGCCTGTTTGTCATGCTGATGGGTGTGACGGTATAAATAACCGTCCAATTAGGGTTACCGGTCTTCTTTTCGCTGCGAATCGCACTGGATTGGGTTTGTTTACTGCCTTGACTAAAAAGCGTCAGAGGCGTGCCATTTTTAAACTGTTGAATAAGCTGAACGGAGGTGTCTGCGTGGGTGCTTGAGGTTGCTTTGCCGAGCAGGGCGTTGAAATCGATGGATGCGAATAGACTGCCTATCACTTCCTCGTCACGCTTAATTGTCTTGACCCAGTTAAGAATGCGCTGGTTGTCTGTGGTAAAGACTTCGGGATGGATGGTTTCGCCTATTTCTGCATTTTGAATCATATCAACTGCCGAAAAGGTCAAAGGCGGGAAGTTTTTTTTGTCGACTTTTGCAGAGCCATTGGCAATGATTCGTAATTTCAGGCTGTAGGGAATCAGAGCGTTGAGGTCTTGCTCAAGGGAGTTAAGGTCATCGTTAGCGTTTGCTG
>JAHRVS010000408.1 GCA_019090565.1 Gammaproteobacteria bacterium | reverse complement strand
GGATGGGAGCCCCAATGGTGTGCGTCTGATAAAACGCTGACTGAATATATTTGGGAATATCTCGGTAATGCTATTCCGTCGAATATATACCTTTAAATTATTTGTAAGCCCTCTGCGAAAGGACACTCTATAAGGAAAGCATTCTAAAAGGGGAGCCCTATAAGGACATCCACTATAGTTGTTTCTTAACTAATGGTTTGTATCTCATATAAATCTTATCCCTTATTCATCTCTAATTTAAATCTACAGGTTCTTTGGATGCGATTTTATTTCCGGTAAACATTGCAGATACAAGCCCATTCTTTTCCCTTATTTCCATCACAACAACAGCTACTATATGTAAGATAATTGCAACAAGGAGAACATAGAATGAATAAACATGTATTGTAATAAAGGGCTTTCTGAATTTACGCATTTCAGCATATGCTTCCGAATCTACATCATCTTTGGCGCCAGGCTTAAGATTTTTTATTTTATCATGCTCTTCCCCAGCCCCTGTTACCCATTCTGCAATTTCATGCCCAAATGGTGGCAGATATAAATCTGTTCCTGCCAAAACCAAACCTGTTGTCGCCTGTATTACAAGAAGCAAAAACAGAAACCCAACCATGAGCTTAGCCACGGGGTTATGACCTAAATACTGAGGAGGTCTGCCAGATTTTGCACCAGCAACATATTCACTCACAGAACGCCAATATCCTTTGCCTATTGGTAATATTGCCTTCCATCTGGAGTATTTGTTCCCAACAAACCCCCAAACCAATCGCCAAATAAGGTTTACTACAAAAGCATAACCGATATAAACATGAATGGTTTTTAATAAAATTTTACCATCACCACTCACGCCTATGGCCTTATTGTTAAGTATAATTACTCCAACACCAATCAGGCCAATTATGCATATGACATTGACCCAGTGAAACAAGCGCGTAGTGCGATCCCATACAGAATAATAATTAAGTTTGTTGTCAGACATGATTTTCTCCTAACATTTAGGTAAACAAATCGCGAATAAAGCTTTTCTCTAGAGATTTTAATGATAGTGCGTAATTCTATCTCTATCTGTTTGTTATTAATTGCCTCAGAATGCTTATTAAATATAAGGCGGAGTCAAGTTCGAAGTGCATAACAATTTAAGCCCCTAAAAGAGCCATGTGTTCAGCCATTTATCTGGCTGGAGTTTAGTCGTCAAGTGTTTTTCTTAGCCGGTTATTTAGCTGGGAAATTAAAGTTTAAATTTTCTTCTGCAACACTTTTTTAAAGTCCGTAAGCTTGGGTCAGTACTGCCTTAATAGTCCATTGGTATTTTCTTTGAGCCCTCTCTGCCATAAGCTGTATGGGCCTGCAAATAGACCTTCGCGCCCAAGGCTTTGGCTATACGCTGATGGCAAGCAAATTCTTTTCCATTATCAGCCGTTATCGTTAGTACAGAGTCCTTGAAGGGTTTTAATAGGGGATAGTCGCGGCAATCACCGTCTCTGCCGTTTTATCATTGATGCGTGTTCTGGTCAATGAAACTGGACACATTAATTTTCTAAATTCTCATGCTGAATCGGTGATAAACTATTGTTCAATGACTGTAGCCGGTCGAAGTTGTAATGTTTAATATAAGCGCAGACATCATTAATCATATGCTCACGGGTCGGCTGGTGTAGCTTGAATATCCAGTCGTGCTTTAAACTTCCGAAGAAACGCTCTACCACAGCATTGTCCCAGCAAGCCCCAACATCACCCATAGACGCACGTATGCCATAATCGATCAGCAGCTTTCTGTATGGCTTGCTGGTGAGCTCTATAAGGACAGCTAGTGCGCCGCGCTAAATCGGTAGAAGATTGGAGGTGCAATTCCTATATCTAGAAAGAACAAATAGGTAGCTTGCGACCGCATTGAGCGGTTAAAAGGGAAGTCAGCCTCACAGAAGATGTATGGCTGAATAAGCTAAATTTGTGTGGCGAGCGTGCCTACGTCCTGGTTTTTATAAACCTATTTTTCGTTAATTAGGCCTGTTGATTGGGATAACCCGCTCATTTTCGATGGCTTTTATAAATCACCATTCAATTACTGATAACGACACAGAGGATCGGGTTGCTTTTTTGTTATATACAGTGAATGTCTTTATTGGTTTTATTGCCTTTTACTGTACTTGGGGATGCCCATAAGAATATAACAACAATATTACGAGCCCATTTCATTTAACCCTTGGCACGCTCGGCAATGTTGTGTTATGAGTTGCTTACGGCCTGCAAACAGGGGTTTGCACACCAAGCTTTGCTTTTAACTTCGGGCAAGAAGGCGGAGATTGCCCTCATATCCCTTCAATAATAAAATACAGGAATGTTATGGAAAAAACTCAAAACCCAGCCTTGAAGTGGGGCCCCAGGCTGATAAATTTTCCCGGCATGAAATTTTTTGTATGGTTAGGGATTTCTATTGGGGCACCTTATTCGGCCAATATTCGCCCAAGAATTTTGCATTTTTCTGAAGGGCACTTGGAAATTCGCATTAAAAAGCGTTGGGCATTAACCAACCATATGCGAACAGTGCATGCAGTAGCTATGGCAAATCTGATTGAGCTGACCGCATCTGGCGCAGTGCAAGCCTCAATCCCTAAAACAGCTCGATGGATTCCCAGAGGTATGAATATTCAATACCTTAAAAAAGCGAAAACTGATTTGCGTTCTGTTTGCAAATTTGAAATCCCGGACTGGAATACGGCACAAGACTTTTCCGTCAGTGTCGATCTATTTGATACTAATGAGGATGTCGTCGCCAAGGGAGAGGTTGTCATATTGATCGGCCCCAAGTCTGATAAAAGATAGGTAGTTGAACCTCGAATAGCTAAAGGCTAAAGCCTTTATTTGATTTATCAAATGTAATATATCAGCGCTCACTTATTATTTGAATCCAAGAGATACTTAAATCCATATCTATGCGTTTAAGTGATTCAGTGTCTGTTCTAGGTAATTTGCTACGCAAACCATTGGAGTAAACAGCAGGACGATCAACGTAGATTAGGCCAATAAAGAAAGGAGGGTTGTTCATTCGCGATTCGCGACCTGACTCCGTGGTTCAGCGCTAATCGAAGAGTGCTTGTGAAGACATGGACTGTAATGGCCGTGTAATATGCAGATGACAATTGCTAGGTAACTTACTTGCAGGGTATTAGCTTATGAACAGTCCAATAAAAATAGACCCAAATAGCTCTGCCATTTTAAAGAAGCCTCAGCTTAGCTCGCAAGCAGCGTTAAACAGAGCGCTTAGTAGTTCGCCTGCAGGCTTACAGAATACTGAGGTTGTGGCGCGGAAAAAGCGCCATGGACCCAATGAACTTCGGGTTAAGCAAGGTACTCCCCTCTACTTGCGATTCCTGCGTCAATTTGCGAATTTCTTTGCCATTTTGTTGATGATCGGCGGTGCGCTGGCACTGCTGGCGGAGCGGCTAGATCCGGGGCAGGGCAATATATATATTGCCAGCGCTCTGTTCGGGGTGGTCTTACTAAATGGATTGTTTACATTTATTCAGGAATACCAAAGCGAAAAAATCATGGATAGTTTTCGCGAAATGATGCCCG
>JAHRVS010000407.1 GCA_019090565.1 Gammaproteobacteria bacterium | reverse complement strand
TCGCATCCTTTATCGACGGGATGTTACCAACAAGTAATATAATTTTAAAATTTTCGGAGTAAAGTTCGATGTCAACCATCAATCAATTGGTTCGCAAGCCTCGCAAGCTAAAGCGTACCAAGAGTGATGTGCCTGCGTTGCAGGCATGTCCGCAAAGAAGAGGGGTATGCACTAGGGTTTATACCACTACCCCAAAAAAGCCTAACTCAGCACTACGAAAAGTATGTCGTGTGCGTTTGACTAACGGCTTTGAGGTTTCCTCATACATCGGTGGTGAGGGGCATAATTTACAGGAGCACTCGGTTGTTTTAATCCGTGGTGGTCGTGTTAAAGATTTGCCTGGTGTTCGCTATCACACCGTTCGTGGAACCTTGGATACATCTGGGGTAGCTGATCGCAAGCAGGGCCGTTCAAAATACGGCACCAAGCGACCAAAATCCTAATAAACTAAACACAAGTAAGGCTGTGCGCTCCAGTTGCTAAATAAGCACGTTAAGGAGGTGTCGCAGGCGGACCTGAAGAGAGGAAGTCATGCCAAGAAGAAGAGTTGTTGCCAAGCGAGAAATACTGCCTGATCCAAAATATGGAAACCAGGTTCTTGCAAAGTTCATGAACCAGTTAATGATTAGCGGCAAGAAATCTGTTGCTGAAAAAATCGTTTATGGTGCGCTGGACATTATTGCCGAGAAGACCAAAGAAAACCCCGTCGAAATTTTTGAAAAAGCACTTGAAGCCGTGCAGCCAATGGTGGAAGTGAAATCCCGTCGCGTGGGTGGGGCAACCTACCAAGTGCCAGTAGAGGTTCGCCCATCAAGGCGGGTGGCACTGGCAATGCGCTGGATAGTTGATCATTCGCGCTTACGTGGTGAGAAGTCCATGGTTCAGCGTTTAGCTGGCGAGCTGATGGATGCTGTAGAAGGTAAGGGCGCCGCTGTGAAAAAGCGTGAAGACGTGCACCGCATGGCTGAAGCCAACAAAGCGTTCTCACACTACCGTTTTTAAATTTAACGTATTTTTATTACCTACGCTTTGAACTGAGGAAGAAACAGTGGCCCGTAAAACCCCTTTAAGTCGATACCGAAATATCGGTATTTGTGCCCACGTTGATGCGGGTAAAACTACAACAACTGAGCGAGTTTTGTTTTATACCGGCGTGTCTCACAAGATCGGTGAAGTCCATGATGGCGCTGCCACGATGGACTGGATGGAGCAGGAGCAGGAGCGAGGTATAACAATCACCTCTGCTGCAACAACTTGTTTCTGGTCCGGTATGGACAAGCAATTTGATGAGCACCGTATCAATATTATCGATACACCTGGGCACGTTGACTTTACGATCGAAGTTGAGCGCTCTCTTCGTGTTCTAGATGGCGCAGTTGTGGTTTTTTGTGCTAGCTCAGGGGTTGAGCCTCAGTCTGAAACGGTATGGCGCCAAGCAAACCGATATAATGTCCCGCGGATTGTCTTTGTAAATAAGATGGATAGAGCGGGCGCAGACTTTGTTCGAGTAGTTGATCAGATAAGGGATCGACTAGGGGCGACAGTGGTTCCTATTCAGCTGAACATTGGTGCTGAAGAAGACTTTAAGGGCGTTGTTGATCTGCTCAGGATGAAAGCGATTTACTGGAACGAAAGCGATCAGGGGATGACCTACGATCTGGCCGATATTCCGGAAGATATGCTGGCTAGCGCTGAAGCGCATAGAGAGGCAATGGTTGAGGCTGCTGCTGAGGCTAGCGATGAGTTCATGGATAAATACCTTGAAGAGGGTGAGCTCACAATCGAAGAAATAAAGATAGGTTTAAGGAAGCGTGTCATCAATAATGAAATGGTCCTGGCGCTTTGTGGATCTGCATTTAAAAATAAAGGCGTTCAAGCGACTCTTGATGCGGTTATTGAGTACCTACCTTGTCCTACGGAAGTAGAAGCAATTACAGGTGTGCTTGATGATGCTGCCGAAACTGAGGCGAAGCGACAGTCTTCTGATGAAGAGCCTTTCGCAGCCTTGGCATTTAAGATTGCCACGGACCCTTTTGTCGGGTCGTTGACCTTCTTTAGGGTGTATTCCGGTGTTTTAAAGTCGGGTGACGCTGTATACAACCCGGTTAAGGGTAAAAAAGAGCGTATTGGTCGTATATTGCAGATGCATGCTAATACCCGAGAGGAAATTAAAGAAGTGCGTGCTGGCGATATTGCGGCCGCAGTTGGCCTTAAAGAAGTCACAACAGGCGATACGCTTTGCTCGCTGGACGAAGTTATTACCTTGGAGAGAATGGATTTCCCTGAGCCTGTTATTTCAGTGGCCGTAGAGCCGAAGACTAAGGTTGATCAAGAGAAAATGGGTATTGCTCTTGGGCGTTTGGCGCAAGAAGATCCCTCTTTTCGGGTTGCGTCGGATGAGGAGTCTGGTCAGACGATTATTTCCGGTATGGGTGAGCTGCACCTTGATATCCTTGTTGATCGCATGCGCCGAGAATTCGGCGTTGAGGCGAACATTGGTAAGCCGCAAGTGGCTTACCGTGAAACCATTAGGAAGTCAGTTGAGGTTGAAGGGAAGTTCGTCAAGCAAAGTGGCGGTCGAGGACAGTACGGCCATGTTTGGTTGCGCATAGAGCCCGTTGAAGAGAGCGAGGGTTATACCTTCAAGTCTGAGATCGTTGGTGGTTCAGTGCCAAGAGAATACTTTAATGCGGTTGATAAAGGTATTCAGGAGCAAATGGCAAATGGTGTGGTTGCGGGCTATCCTGTGATTAACGTAAAAGCAGCGCTTTATGACGGGTCTTACCATGACGTCGATTCAAACGAAAATGCGTTTCGAATGGCGGCGGCAATGGCTTTCAAGAAGGGTGCTTTAGAGGCAGGCGCGGTTTTACTGGAGCCTGTTATGAAGGTTGAGGTTGTCACTCCCGAAGACTATATGGGTGACATCATTGGCGATTTAAATCGCCGGCGTGGAATGGTCCAAGGGATGGAAGATATTCCTGCTGGAAAAATCGTTCGTGCAGAGGTGCCCTTGGCAGAGATGTTTGGGTACGCAACGGATGTTCGTGGTGCATCCCAGGGTCGAGCATCCTACTCCATGGAGTTTTTGAAATACCTTGAGGTTCCGGCTAGCGTAGCTGAAGCAATTAAAAAGCAGTCTTAGAGTTTAAATATTTGAGGTTTTGACCAATGTCAAAAGAAAAATTTGAAAGAAATAAACCCCACGTAAATGTGGGAACAATCGGCCACGTCGATCACGGTAAAACAACGCTGACAGCTGCTTTGACGCGCGTTTGCGCAGAAGTATGGGGCGGCGAAATGGTTGCCTTTGACGGCATCGATAACGCGCCAGAAGAAAGAGAGCGTGGCATCACGATTGCGACCTCTCATGTGGAGTATGATTCTCCATCGCGCCACTATGCACACGTTGACTGCCCGGGTCACGCTGACTACGTAAAAAATATGATCACTGGTGCGGCACAGATGGACGGTGCAATTCTGGTTTGTTCCGCTGCAGATGGCCCAATGCCGCAGACGCGTGAGCACATTCTTTTGTCTCGCCAGGTTGGCGTGCCTTACATTGTCGTTTTTCTTAACAAGTGCGATGTCGTTGACGATGAAGAGCTGCTTGAGCTGGTAGAAATGGAAGTCCGAGAGCTTCTAGACTTATATGATTTCCCTGGTGATGACACGCCTATTATTAAAGGCTCTGCACTGAAGGCTCTTGAGGGCGACACAAGCCCAATCGGCATGCCAGCAGTTCAAGAGCTAGTAGAGACGCTAGACAGCTATATTCCAATGCCTGAGCGGGCAATCGATCAGCCATTCTTGCTGCCTATTGAAGATGTTTTCTCTATCTCTGGTCGTGGTACGGTTG
>JAHRVS010000406.1 GCA_019090565.1 Gammaproteobacteria bacterium | reverse complement strand
CAGAAATTTTAATCTCTGACGTGGAGATCATTTGAAGGTTGATCGACTCTTCACCAAGGCATTTAAACATCGTACTGGCTACACCCGCATGGGACCGCATGCCAACGCCCACAACAGAGACCTTTGCAATTTTATCGTCGGTGACCAGCTCTGCAGCGCCAACATCCCTTGCTACTTTCTCAAGCACCTTGATCGCATTTTGGTATTCATTACGATGAACAGTGAAGGTGAAATCATTGGTACTGTTGCCACCTATATTCTGCACGATCATGTCGACTTCAATATTCGCTTCACCAATCGGCGAGAGTATGTGCGAAGCAATGCCTGGCTTATCAGGTACGCCTCGGAGTGTTAATTTGGCTTCATCCCGATTAAATGCGATCCCAGAGATTAGTGGTCGTTCCATATCAGCATCGTCCTCTTCACAGGTGATAAGGGTACCAGGCCCCTCTTTAAAGCTTGATAAAACCCTTAGCGGAACGCCGTATTTACCGGCAAACTCAACAGCACGGATTTGCAAAACCTTGGAGCCTAGGCTGGCCATTTCAAGCATTTCTTCGAAGGTAATTGTTTCAAGGCGCCTTGCGCGACTGACGACACGAGGGTCAGTGGTGTATACGCCGTCAACATCTGTATAAATCTGGCATTCATCCGCTTTTAACGCCGCCGCCAAAGCCACTGCCGTCGTATCGGACCCCCCCCTGCCCAGAGTCGTAATATTCCCTTCTTCATCAACGCCCTGAAAACCTGCGACCACAACAATTCGACCCGCAGTCAATTCTTTCTGCAGCTTCTCAGATTCAATGCGTTGAATACGTGCTTTACCGTGAGTTGCGTCCGTGACGATCTTCACCTGGCTGCCGGTATAGGAGCGTGCGTCGTAGCCCAGCTCAACCAGCGCCATCACCAGCAAACCAATTGTCACCTGCTCACCGGTTGAAACAACAACATCCAGCTCACGGGCTGTTGGTGTAGAGGATATGCCTTTACTCAGGCCTAAAAGACGATTGGTTTCACCACTCATGGCAGAAACCGTCACAATCACTTGGTTACCCGCATCATGAAAGCGGCCCACTTTTTCGGCAACTGCCTTAATTCGATCTACGGTGCCGACGGAAGTCCCGCCGTATTTTTGCACTACCAAGGCCATGACTGAGTTCAATCCTTATTAGGATAAATATGAGGGCGCAAATTAAACACTAATTTCACAGAAATTGATACATCCTCTTATCAATGCGTTGGGCCAGTGTGCATTTCTAAGAATAGCAATCCCTATGTGAAAGCGCGGAACCCCTAGGTCGAACCGCGCAAGCCAATAAATGAAGGGGCTGGAGCGACACAGGAAGCCAAACCCACGCGTATAGGACAACCATGAGGGCTTGAAGAGCGGGGCTTAGGTGCGCAATGTACCGTACGCCGGTTTTGCAGGAACCTTAACCGGCGACGCAGCTATCGCGTAATAAAAAGCACCTTCTTAAGAGGCGCCCTAATGTTTATTGCGCAGCGACCCACTCGGCCACCGACGCAAGGGCCCCATCTAAATTGGACAGGTCGTTTGCGCCACCTTGGGCCATGTCTGCGCGCCCTCCACCTTTTCCGCCCATTTGCGCGGCAACATGACTCAGAAGCTGGCCCGCATGATATTTGTCGGCCAAGTCTTTGGTCACGCCACTAATTAGCACCGCTTTTTCATCTTTCACGGCTGCCAGCAAAATCACGCCAGACCCCAGCTTATTTTTCAGCTGATCAACCGTCCCTCGCAAAGCCTTTGAGTCAGCATCATCAAGGCGCGCAGCGAGAACCTGAACACCCCCAACATTCTGCGCTCTGGTGGAAAGATCAGACCCCGCGCTACTGGCAAGCTTGGCCTTCAATCGTTCAATTTCTTTTTCTAATGCTTTGTTTTTGTCAAGAGTTTGCTTTACCTTTTCAATAACTTGCTCAGCACTTACTTTCATAAGGTCAGAGACCTCTCCAAGCGTTGCACTCGTGTGCTGCACCCATGCGCCTGCTCCACCACCAGTAACGCCCTCTACGCGCCTTACGCCAGCAGCAATGCCTGTTTCTGCAACCACTTTAAAGAAGCCAATGTCACCGCAACGCTGTGCATGGGTGCCCCCACATAGCTCCACAGAAAAATCATCTTGGCCCATGCTTAATACGCGCACCTTGTCACCGTACTTTTCGCCAAAAAGCGCCTTCGCGCCAGATTCTTTGGCATCGTCAACACTCATCACTTTGGTGGAAACCAATGCATTGGATCTTATTTGAGCATTTACGATCTCTTCTACTTCGCTTACCTGATCCGCGGTCATGGCTTCGAAATGAGTAAAATCAAAGCGCAAACGCTGAGGGTTCACAAGGGAGCCCTTTTGCGCAACATGGTCACCGAGAACTTGCTGCAAAGCCGCGTGCGCCAAGTGTGTTGCCGAGTGATTCAATGCTGTCGCCCGACGGGCACTTTCATCCACGTGAGTTTCTACCAAATCACCCACACTTAAAGCCCCTTCATCAAGGGTACCAAGATGTAAAACTAAATCTGCTTTTTTCTGGACGTCTTGCACTGTAAGCCTTCCGCCAGGCCACGCCAGGACCCCTTGATCACCCACCTGACCACCAGATTCTGCATAAAAAGGTGTCTCGCTGAGAATTACAGCAACTTGCTGGCCTGCTGATGCCTGTTCCGCCAGTTCGCCATCAACGATGAGCTGAGCAACCGAGGACTCCCCTTGCAGCTGATCATAACCGGTAAAGTCTGTCTGACCATCGAGCTGCAAGCTGTCGCTGTAGTCCACCACAAAACTCTTGGCTGCCCGCGCCCGCTCCCTCTGGCGATTCATTTCAGCCTCAAAGCCAACCATATCCACGTCGAGCCCTTTTTCTCTGGCTATGTCACCAGTAAGGTCAACGGGAAAACCATAGGTGTCATAAAGCTTAAATAGTACGTCGCCGGGGATGATGCGCCCCTCAAGACCATGGAGGTCCTGAGTGAGTACTTTCATGCCGGCATCAAGCGTTTTGGCAAACTGCTCTTCTTCTGCCAACAGTACTTTTTCAATTTGTGCCTGTTTTGATAGCAACTCAGGATAGGCATCGCCCATTTCAACGGCCAGTGATGCCACTAGTTTGTGAAAAAACGGCTCACTTTGGCCTAGCTTATGACCATGCCGCAAGGCACGGCGAATGATTCGGCGCAACACATAACCGCGGCCTTCATTCGAAGGGATGACGCCATCTGCCACCAAAAAAGCACAAGAGCGAATGTGGTCCGCAATCACCCTAAGTGAGACAGGCGTAGTATCACTTTGCCCGGTTTCCTCGGCGGCAGCTTGAAGCAAGCTCTGAAAAAGGTCTATTTCATAGTTGCTGTGAACGCCCTGCTTCACTGCAGCAATTCGCTCAAGGCCCATACCTGTGTCCACCGATGGCTTCGGCAACGGCACTAACTCTCCGCTATTCTGGCGGTCATACTGCATAAACACCAGATTCCAAATTTCAATGTAACGATCGCCATCTTCTTCTGGCGAACCGGGCGGGCCTCCTGCGACGCCTTCACCGTGGTCAAAAAAGATCTCTGTACATGGCCCGCAAGGACCAGTATCCCCCATAGACCAGAAATTATCCTTATCACCAAGGCGGGAGAAGCGCTCAGCACTCACACCCATTTCCTTGAGCCAAATTTCTTCGGCTTCTTTGTCATCTTTATAGACTGTGACCCAGAGCTTCTCTTCTGGCAGGTTCATCTCTTTGGTAAGAAACTCCCAGGCAAACTGAATGGCTTCGCGCTTAAAATAATCACCAAAACTAAAGTTACCCAGCATTTCAAAAAAAGTATGGTGCCTAGCGGTATAACCCACGTTTTCTAGATCATTGTGCTTCCCCCCTGCTCGCACACAACGCTGGGAGCTGGTGGCGCGGTTATAGGGGCGCTTATCCTGCCCCAGAAAAACATCTTTGAACTGAACCATGCCTGCATTGGTGAAAAGTAAAGTAGGGTCATTGCCTGGCACCAAAGAACTACTCGCCTCCACCTTATGCCCTTGGCGCTCGAAGTATGATAAAAATGCCGCTCGTATTTCTTTACTTTTCATTCTTAGACCCTATTTCACACACTGAATACGGAGCAGCTTTAGCGCACGCAGTAACCACGCGCACGCAAGCCGCCAAAACCACCGATTATAACGGTATTTCCGCCCTCTAGTGTAGTGCCTCGTAGTGGCGCACAGCTAAACCAGGCGGCATCTCTAAAAATGCATTTTTCACGCGATAACCGCATCGCTTTACCTCTTTCACCCATGGGTTCGCGCGGTTCAACCTGAGGGGCTTCATTGCTCTCACATAAAAACCACTATTTTCAGGGGCGCCCCAGGAGGCGACGCTTGCATTTAAGCCGCAATGAACACTTGCACTTTTTCACAGGATGCCTACCCTTGCACCTTTCAGGCCCGCTCTGGCAGATTATTAAGGTTCGCGGAGGCGAGCCAGATACAAGGTAAAATTAAGCGAAAAACAGCGTTCACACGCTGTAAATGTGTATTTTGAGCTTAAGAAGGCCTCGAAAAATAAAGTTTTTTATGTGAGAGTAAGAAGCCCCCTGCACGTATAAGGCATACCCAATGTGCTGCATGCCGGTTTTGTAACCGCTTTAACCGGTGACACAGCTATCGCGCAACCAATTTCATGGTCATCAATATAAAGGGCACCTCTAAAGCCACATGAATTCAAACTGCCTTTTAAATCGGCCTCTCATGCTCCGTCCATACAGGAAGTAATCTTTACGATGCAAACCTCCTCTTCCCGCACTGGCATTATTCTTGTCAACCTTGGCACGCCAGAAGCACCGAGCGCCAGCGCAATTCGATCCTATTTAGGCGAATTTCTGTGGGACAAGCGCGTTGTAGAAATACCTCGCCCCTTGTGGTGGCTGATACTCAATTTTATAATTTTGCCTTGGCGACCCCGCAAAATCGTCCATTCTTACCAAAGTATTTGGCTAAAGGAGGGCTCCCCATTAAGGGTCATCAGCTTGGAGCAGGCGAAAAGGCTTCAAGCAAGCATTGACCAACAGTTTGGTGAAAATGCTTACCAGGTGGAGTTTGCCATGACTTATGGCCAACCCAGTTTTGATCAAGCCTGGGGGGAGCTGCAAAAACAGGGCGTAGACAGAGTCTTTATTCTACCTCTATACCCCCAGTATTCAGCCACGACAACCGGCGCGATGTTTGATCAACTTAGTCGTACCTTTCAAGCTGAGCGTAACATCCCTGAGCTACGCATCTGCAAGGATTACCATGCACACCCTTTATTTATAAAGGCGCTCTGCGCTTCAGTAGGAAAACACTGGGAGGAGGCAGAAAAAAACAACGACACGGCTAGCTCTCGATTTTTGCTTTTTTCGTTTCATGGTATTCCCACTGCGTGCATCGAAAAGGGTGACCCCTATTATGAGCACTGCAAATTAACTGCACAGAACGTAGCCCAGCAACTTGGCCTAGAAGACCACCAGTGGCAACTTAGCTTTCAATCGCGCGTTGGAAAGGCCAGGTGGCTCCAGCCTTATACGGAAGAAACAGTGCGGAAACTTGGGGAACAAGGGTTAAAGCGCCTTGACGTCATCTGCCCAGGCTTTTCAGCCGATTGCCTGGAAACGCTTGAAGAGATCAGCATACAAAATAGGGAGTTTTACGAAAAGGCCGGAGGGAGTGGATTCGCTTATATTCCGGCCCTAAACAACAACGCAGAGCATATAGCACTCATGAGTGGGCTTTTTCAGGAAAAGTGCAGTGATTGGCTAAACCAACAAAGCTAAATGCTCAACCTGGCTTGCCTGAACCACCTAACATGCTTTCAATTTCTTCCATTTGTTCTTTGGCTGACTCCAACACGCAAAGGCTTTGTTCTGGCGAGAGCTTATTGACGGGGAATTTTTTATACGCTGGCATGTCTATCACTCGCGGCATCGTTTTTAACTGGGGCGTCCCCACTGCTGCGTGCCACCTCGCCAAGAGAATAACATCAGTAAGGTCCAGTTTGGAACCGCCCTCTCTCATCCAGTTTTCACGGCTTTTCACCACGTCAAGCAGCTCATCACCAAAGCCCCACGCTTTGACTAGATGGTAGCCAACCTCCACCTTAAAAGAGGTAATAACACGCAACACTTCCGATTTGTTTTTTACTACTTTAGGGTGATTTTCAGACAACTCAGTAAGCAATGGCAGTGCACCAATATCCTGAATCAAACCCGCCAACATAGCTTGATCAGGGCTCACGTTTCGCGTGTGGGATGCCAGCACAGAAGCGATGGCGGCTGTTTGAACACTTGCATGCCAAATTTCAGTGGATATATCTCGCAGACCTTTGTCCCTGAAGTAGAATAAAGAGCTTAATGAATGGCTATATACGACATTACGAGTCGCATGAGTACCCATCCGCCTCACTGCATCCAAAACGGAGGTGTGAGGCATCGTCGTGCGGTAAATGGGGCTGTTTGCAGTGCGGATGATCTGCGCAGACAACGGGGGGTCAGCCTGAATAATACGTGCCATCTCTTTAATGCCGGTACGTTCATTCGACATTGAACGCCGCACCTTCATGGCCACGTCCGGCAGGCTGGGCAGGCGAGCCTCATTGGACACTACCTTTT
>JAHRVS010000405.1 GCA_019090565.1 Gammaproteobacteria bacterium | reverse complement strand
GATATCAAGCCTTTACGCTCGTTCTAATTATCACCCTTATTAGCTGGCTCTTACACCTTGCAATAATATTGCAGCGCGCTCACCAAGTAGAATTATTGATTAGCAAGTTCAGCCAAGCATTTTCCGGGCTAAAAGCAGGAAACTTCAAAACATCATTACGCATTGAAGGGTCCGGCGATATCAGCTTACTTGAAGCTGAGTTTAATTCAATGGTCTATGCCCTGCAGCAGTCACAAAAAGAAATTTTTAAAAGTATGCAGCAGGTCAATGACGATATCAATGAAACACTTGAAACCATTGAAGTGCAGAATATTGAATTGGATCTCGCCAGGAAAGAGGCCATTAAAGCAAGCCAAACAAAATCCGATTTTTTAGCTAGCATGAGTCACGAGATTCGTACGCCTCTTAGCGGCATCATTGGCTTTACCAAACTTTTAGCAAAATCCAACCTTTCACCCCATCAGCAAGAACAACTGAATATTATTCAAAAATCGGCATATGACCTTCTCGTATTAATCAATGACATCCTGGATTTTTCGAAAATTGAAGCCGGAAAGCTCGAAATTGACCAAAGTACATTTAATCTACGCGAGGTGATTGAAGAAGTCTCCGATATGCTGGCCCCTCTAGCGCAAGAAAAACAAATTGAACTTATTTCCTTATATTATGCTGACACCCCTACCTATATGGTTGGCGATGCCTTAAGAGTCAAGCAAATTATCACGAACTTAGTCAACAATGGAATTAAGTTCTCAAGCAACGGAAATATACTCATTCGCACTATGGTCGAATCAGACACTAATGTGTCGAGTTTGATAAAAATCACAATTAGTGATCAAGGTAGAGGCCTTAGCCAGACAGAGCAAGAATCTCTTTTTCAAGCCTTCAAACAGCTGGATAACAAAACTAATACTAGCGGAGGAACGGGGCTTGGCTTGGTCATATCGAAGCACTTAACGGAGCTAATGGGGGGGGGGATAGGTTGTAACAGTGAACCCGGCAAAGGCGCGACATTTTGGTTTACCTTTCGGGTGCGCAATGACCCGATGGAGCATAAGCCCCCTTCGCCGGTTTTATTTAACAACGAGCGAATAGCGCTTTACGATGAAAATCCTGGTTCTAGGCTGGCAATTGCACAGCAACTGAAACAGCTAGATGCTCATTACGATGAATTCGAGCACCTAGACGATTTCACATCAAGTATTCACAATAAAATTACAGAAAAAACGCCCTACCATGTAGCAATTATGAGCCTGAGCTTCTCGCAAGAAGGCGATCCAATTATTCCAATTACCATTGAAAATATAGAAAAAACCTTAAATTGTCGCATCATTGTTATCAATCATGGCTTAACCCAGACAAGCTTTCAGGTTCTTTTAAATAAAAGCGCTTCCGCTGTGCTTCATAAACCCGTCAGGTTCATGCACACACTCACCACACTGCAAAACTTACTAAAACGCTCTCCTAGCATCTCGCTGGAACAAAGCCGAAGTAAACCTCCTCTATTTAAAGTGCCTCCTAAAATATTGGCGGTTGATGACACCCCGTCAAACCTACAGTTGCTCTGCATTTTTCTCAGCCAGCTTGGCACGAACGTAACGCCCTGTCACTCCGGTAAAGAGGCATTGGCGTTAATTAGAGATAACAAGTTCGACCTTGTATTCATGGATTATAGAATGCCTGAACTCAATGGCCCAGAAACAACAAAAATTATCAGGAAGCAAGAGCAAAACAAACACCTGCCCATTATTGGCTTAACCGCCCACGCGATGCCAGAAGAAAAGCGCCTTATTATTGAGGCGGGAATGAATGACTGCATTACAAAACCCATTGATGAAAAACAACTCCTGAACATCATCACCAAGTGGACAGGACATTGCCCTGATACACATATCGATGCGAAAGCCCCCGTACTACCTGCACCACAGTCCACCGTCGATTTAAGCGAAAGCGTTCGGCTCGCTGGGGGGAAACAGCCTCTCGCCAGAGATATGTTTGAAAAGTTAATCTATTCAATCAAAAAAGATAGGAAAAATATTCTCTCCGAAAAAGACAACGCAGAACAACTATTGGAAATCGTTCATAGCCTGCATGGCGCATCCCGCTATTGCGGCGTACCCAGCTTATGCAATCAAGCCCAAACCACCGAGATACTTCTGAACACAACCCCGAGGTGTCAAGAACAAATAGACCTTGAGGTCCGTTTGTTAATAGATGAAATAGACAAGGTCATAGACTGGTCTGTTAATAATGATTTTTTAGGTTTCCAAACAACTGCCGGCTCAACGACGCTGCCATAAAAGACACCCTGCACCTTACTTTCAACCAAAAAAACGCACCAAATCTTCTCTATCAAATGGCCACCCCATCTCGGTGCTCGTATTATCTCTGCGTAAAACTGGAATCCTTGTTCCATATAAATCAATGAGTGCATCCGATTCAGAGATATCGCACACATTTATTTGGATACCTTGAAATTCCTTCAGCAGTGCGTCAGCTTCTTCACACAAATGACAGCCAGACGTAGTATAAAACCAAATAACCACTATATCGCTCGCTCCATTTCATTTCATTTCATTTCATGCGCGGAGCTATAAGCCAAACTGCAGCTAAGCCACACCTAACTTGGTAGTCATTTGGATTTTCTGATTTGAATGCGCTACAAGAAAAACCAAACAAGAAAGCAGCGCTGCTAGGTGCTAGCCTGACAATGCACCGCTTTTTTTAATCAAATAGGATAATCTTTCTATTCTTTGAAATTATCACCTGACCTACACCCTTGACGGGTAATAAGGCATCCATGTTCACAAAGGGTCCGTTAACCTTTCGGTACTCAACAATAGCTCTTGCTTTTTTGGGGCCAATACCAAACATTAAATCTGAGATCATTTCCGCACTTGCCGAATTAATATGGAAAGAGATAACTTCTTTTTCTAAAAATCCCACTTCGCCATCTGCGCTCCAAGCAGAAAGGCTGCGCAAAGAAAAGCCGCAAAAGGTTAAACTCAAAAGCAGCATCACTAAGATGCGAGCGGGTTTAATACCGAGCATTTTCTACACCTTTAATGAATAATCCCTAATGGGCACCTTTTAATAATGCTACAGGGCTTTATCAGCGGAATAAAAACGAATATTCGAAACATTGAATACAAGGTATCGCGCAGCGATCACTTGCATGGAATATACTACGCAGTGAGCGTTAGGTTGCAGGGCCATCTCAGGGAAATATATTTCAAACAATACCCAACTGGGAATTACACAAATTGTGTCCACTATAGACCAAGAGTTATTTCTCGGTCGATTGCCAGCAAGGCTTCACTCGGGGAGATCGCTTGCGTAATAGGGCGCCCGATAACTAGATAATCCACCCCGAGTGAAAGTGCTTCTGATGGTGTCGAAATTCTTTTTTGATCATTTGCACTCGCTGATTTGGGTCTTATACCCGGTGTTACTAACAGGAAAGAGTCCGCCATTTCCTGACGCAATACAGGGGCCTCTTGCGCCGAACAAACAACGCCATCTAAACCGCAAGACTGCGCCAAACCGGCCAAACGCTGCACCTGTTCAACCGGGTCGCTATGAATTCCTACCTCAACCAGATCTGCCTTAGTTAAACTAGTGAGAACAGTTACACCTATCAAGCGTGGTCGTTCACGGCCAAAAGCATCCACAGCTTCCACACAGCGCTCCATCATCGTCCGGCCACCAGAGGCATGTACGTTTACCATCCAGACCCCTAGCTCAGCAGCCATCGCGCAGGCTTTCGCCGCAGTATTAGGAATGTCATGGAATTTAAGATCAAGAAAGATTTCGAAGCCAAGTTGCTGCAGTGCGCGAACAACACTAGGGCCTGCGGCGGTATAGAGCTCCTTGCCCACTTTTAGTCGACATTTGGTGGGGTCTAACTGCTCTGCAAGCGCAAGCGCAAGTGACTCACTGGAGTAATCCAATGCGATAATGATTTTGGGATCAGGTAAAGACATAGGCCCCTTACAAAATTGATGACGCTGGGGGAGCTACGAGTTAAAGACTCTCTCGAAGACCATTCGTTTTAATGCTATCCAGTTCAGACTGCAGCTTTTCTATTCGACTGTGTAAAAATTCGGCGTTAAAGTGGGAAAAAAGAATCGACACCAGCATTCCCCCTACTCCTGCAGCAGCCCCAAATGCAAACGCGAAAACCAGTATTTGACCACTCGTGGCGCTAACCTCTGAAAACCCTATCAATAACGTCACCTGCTCTGGGTTTGATATGGCCAGCAAGGCAGCCAATAGTGCGGATAAAATAGTAGCGGCAACAATTGCCAACAATGAAAAAGCCTTCATAAACTTACTCCAAGGTAGTATGCAGCGCCGGTGAGCTCAGCGAAGTCGTCATTGTACTGCCTATACAACTCTGCACAAAGCAAAAAGAATGGCGCCACTGACTGAAAAGATACTTCAGAGGTAATATAGAAAGAGGATAGGGCTTAGTTGTTCAAGCCGGAGGGGAAACTTAAGAAACGGCTATTTTGAGGCATCAACTCGCTCTCGTAGCTCTTTTCCTGGTTTGAAATGCGGCGCGTACTTACCTGAAAGACTAACTTGTTCGCCAGTTTTCGGGTTTCGGCCGATACGGGATTCACGGTAGTGCAAGGAAAAACTACCAAACCCACGTATCTCAATGCGGCCCCCTGTCGAGAGTCTTTCGGACATCTCTTCTAGAAGGGTCTTTACAACCAACTCAACGTCTTTAGAAGTAAACTGAGGTTGCTTTGTCGTTAAGCGTTCAATTAGGTCTGATTTTGTTATTGCCATTCCGCTTGGCTCCAAGGGTAAGGGTTTTTATCGAGGTCTCTGTATTCAATTTGCATTGAATACAGAGTCTTCAAACTATTACGCTTACTTGCCCATCTGGGCTTTGATTAAGTCACCGACAGTTTTAGGAGCAGCTTCTTCTTCCTGCTCATTATGTCCTGCAACAGCGGCCTTCTCTTCTTCAGTATCTTTAGCCTTGATAGATAAGTTGATCACGCGATTCTTTCGATCAATACCTGTGATTTTAGCTTCAACCTCTTCGCCTGCTTTCAAGCAAGTGGTTGCATCCTCTACACGGTCTCGGCTGATTTCAGATGCTTTCAGGGTGCCTTCAACGTTATCTTCACCACCCACAAGCTCAATAATAGCAGCTTTTGCGTCAACTTCCTTCACGATGCCTTTAACAATAGACCCTTTCTCATTAACGGAAACATAGTTGAGAAATGGATCTGCAATCAACTGCTTAATACCCAGAGAAATACGCTCTCGCTCTGGATCAACGGCAAGAATAACGGTTTCTAGCTCATCGCCTTTCTTGTACTTGCGCACAGCTTCTTCGCCAGTTTCGTCCCATGAGATGTCAGAAAGATGAACTAGGCCATCTATGCCGCCATCAAGACCAATGAATACGCCGAAATCAGTGATCGATTTGATCTTGCCGCTGATTTTATCGCCTTTATTGAACTTGGATGAGAACTCTTCCCATGGGTTAGGAATACATTGCTTAATACCCAGAGAGATACGACGACGCTCAACATCAATATCAAGAACCATCACGTCAACTTCTTCACCGATATCAACAATTTTAGACGGGTGGATATTCTTGTTCGTCCAATCCATTTCGGAAACGTGAACCAATCCTTCAACACCCTCTTCAAGCTCAGCAAAACAGCCGTAGTCAGTCAAGTTGGTAATCTTAGCCTTAACCACCTGCCCTTCTGGGAAGCGCTTAGTCAGAGCTTCCCACGGATCTTCGCCTAATTGCTTCAAGCCAAGCGAAACGCGGTTACGTTCACGATCAAACTTAAGTACTTTTACATTGATCTCATCGCCAATGGCAACAATTTCACTTGGATGCTTAATGCGCTTCCAGGCCATATCAGTGATGTGCAGTAGACCATCAACACCACCCAGATCTACGAAAGCACCATAATCAGTTAGGTTCTTAACAATACCTTTCACTTCCATGCCTTCTTGCAGGCTTTCTAGAAGCGCATCACGCTCGGCACTATTTTCAGTTTCAAGCACAGAACGTCGAGAAACAACCACGTTGTTACGCTTTTCATCTAATTTAATAACGCGGAATTCCAGCTCTTTCCCTTCAAGGTGCAGAGTATCTCGAACAGGCCGAACATCAACCAATGAGCCCGGTAGAAAGGCGCGAATAGTATCAACTTCTACAGTAAAACCACCTTTAACCTTACCGTTTATGATGCCTGTGACAATTTCTTCGTCATCATGCGCTTTCTGCAAACGACGCCATGCTTCTGCACGCTTCGCTTTTTCACGAGAAAGACGAGTTTCACCAAAGCCATCATCAAGCGTTTCAATACAAACGTCGACTTCGTCGCCAACGGCAACTTCAATCTCTCGACGCTCATTCAAAAACTCTTCACGAGGAATAACACCCTCTGACTTTAAGCCAGCATGGACAGTTACCCAGTTATCATCAATGGCAACGACTAGCCCTTTTACAACGGCACCATGGGTGGCATTGAGTTCCTTTATACTTTCTTCAAATAGTTCAGCAAAACTCTCGCTCATCTTCGTTCCTGTT
>JAHRVS010000404.1 GCA_019090565.1 Gammaproteobacteria bacterium | reverse complement strand
CCTTTGGTAGCAAAATTAAGAAATTCGTAATTTAGAACCTGTGAGTAAATCAGGTACCAAGCATTCGTAATGCCAGAATAGAGAACCTCTCTACCATCTGCATACGTTAAACGGGAAACTAATGCTTGTCCTGTTGATTCGTCAGTAAGTAGCGGCTCAACAACCGGCCCATCGATATCACCACTTGGCGAAGCAGCAATTGTAAAGTCATTGATAGGCACTGAATTCGAGGTATTAACGTATTCAAATATTTCAGTTCCACCGGCTGGCGACTGCCACACCCCAACAAAACTATTACCAGTTGTTCTGGTATCAAGATTCATCCCATAATCAAGGTCATAGGTGTTTCTAAAATAAGCTCCCGATGCTGGAAAGCCTGAAATCACCGACTCACGAACACCGAAATCTCGCTCATAGGCATGTAGTATTTGCCACTCAGCAAGCGTAAAACCCGAGTTGTTCGTGTTACCGCTTCCTGTGTAATAAAGTATGGCGTCAGTAATAATAATTCCATTGTAGAACCCGTGCTCGCCATTAGACAAAAATTCTGGGGTAAGGTCATGGCTACTTGAATCAAGCACGTCGTAAGCAACGCCCACTTCGTCAAGTAAATCATCAATTAGATCTAAACCCTGATCTCTATCAGCGGGGCCAGTAGAAATAACCAACACCCTTAAATCAACCGTCGATGCGGCAAAGCCCGTTGCGGACGATAAGCTAATCAAGCCAATAATGGCAAACAGAGAGAGTCTCTCCATCAATGCTCGGTTCTTCATTTCAACTCCACCTTAAATTGTCACTGGGGCATTTTGCCAGGCCAGATACCGGCACACCGCACTGATTAATATAATTTCAAGTACCAACCGACCAACCCATGATTAAGAAAAACAACACGGATCTTTTTGTCAGGCCTTCCTTGGGTTATTAAAACCCATTACTTTATTACCTGAAAACCACAGGCGGTATAGTACACAAAATGATCGACCAGTGCACAATTTGAACAATAAAAAGGGGAGTGTGTCACAAAAACTGTACAAACTGCACCCTAAATGGAGGAGGCTTCCATGAGCAGTAAAAATTCTGCTACGCCTCAGGGCGACAAGCGTCTGTGAAATGGACAGGGCCATCAATTAACAGGTTGTTGAAATTTCTTAGGCCGGACCCAGCGCAAGGCTAAATCAAGCACTAGGTGGCGTTTACGCTCAGTAAATGCCTGCTTTGAAGCTATTTTTGGTGCCGTGAAAGCCGCGTCACTAGGGATGCCCTAGAGTTCAGCCCCACTGCTAAGTGCTAAATCAATTGAAGCGGCCATACAATCGGTATCATTACCATCGCGATGACAAAGACCAAGACCTGTAGTGGCATGCCAAATCTAAAAAAATCCCCCACAGTATACCCCCCAACCGAGTAGACCATAAGGTTTGTCTGATACCCCGTTGGTAATGCGAAACTGGCAGATGCTGCAACCATTACAGCAATGGCAAATGGTAAGGGCGATAGAGACATTGTTTCAGCAATGCCCAATATTGTTGGTAATACTAAAATAGCAGCAGAAGTATTAGTGATTAATGACGTCAAAACTGAGGTAAAAACAAAGGCACTGGCTAACAAGGCAAACGGTGTCAAACTATCCATGTTTTCTAATGTGTTAGTAAGAACCTCAGCAAGGCCTGAAGCATTGACAGCTTCGGCCAATCCAAAGGAAAGGCCAATACTTAACATTACCACCATATCAATACTGTCTCGGGCTTCACGCCCGGTGACGCACCGCGTAAGCAACATAGCGCCAGCCGCCAGTATAGAGGCGTTAAAAAAACTCATAACCCCGCTTGAGGCCGCCAACAGCATGGCCAACAAAATAAAGATGGCAACTTTCGCCTTCTCAAAATTAGGCAGCTCTGAGTTTTCGACGTTACTTGCAAGCAAAAACTCAGAGGTTTTTCCAAAGCGACTCACAAAAGACTCATCGCACTCCAGCAGCAATGCATCAGATGGAGCGATCACAATATCACCAATTCGTCCTTTTAAGCGCTGCCCATGACGGGATACAGCTAAAATTGCGGCGTTAAAATTAGATCGAAATGCCGATTCACGGATAGAGAGTCCCACAAGCTGAGAGTTTTGAGCAACGATCACCTCAACAAAGACTCGCTGAGTACTATCTGGAAACGAAACGGTATCAAGTAAACTCAAGCCTTTGATCTTTCTTAAATCGATGATCGCATTCGTATCCCCAACAAAGACCAAGCGGTCATTGGCCATCAGAATGATTTGTGGTCCCACGGCGCTTAAAACGGAATCACTTCGCTGGATTTCAGCCAAGTACAGGCCTTCGAGATTACGTAAACCGGCTTGGCTAATAGTTTTACCTACTACAGGACTTCCAGCCTCAACGATGGCCTCAACCGAATATTCCTTGAGGGTTGTATTTAGCTGGTCTTCACTTACTGTTTTATTGGGAAGAATCCGATTGGCAAATAAAATCATATAAAGTATGCCAAACACCACGATAGGGATTCCGACTGCTGCTATATCAAAAATCCCCAGGCCATAAGTTTGGCCAGATGCCAGCAATAGTCCAAACACCACCACGTTCGTGCTGCTACCAAATAAGCTGCAATTCCCCCCCAGCATCGCTGCGTAGCTCATTGGAATCAGTAACTGCGATTGAGAAACATTATGCGCGCGGGCCCAGTCCCGCACATTCGCAAGCAACGAAGCGATAACCGCCGTATTGTTAACAACGGCGCTCAGGAGTGCAATCACAACGGACATCCGGAATTGCGCCCAGCGAAGGTTTGAGGTATTACCGAAAATATTCTGCGTCATGGAGAATGACGCACCAGACCGTACAAGGCCTGCCGCCACAATGTATAGGGCTGCAATGGTCAAAAAACCTTGGTTGGTAAAACCACTAAATGCCTGCTCTGGCGTAATGACCTGAAAAGTGATGAGCAAGACAATGGCGCCGCCAAAAACAAGGTCTGTACCAATGTTTGTACAAACCAGCAATAAAATTAACGAAATCAGAGTGGTAATGGTTAACGCGATATCTAGCATGATACTGCCTAAAAGTGGACAAATAGCGACTAACAGACTGTTGGGACGTTACTTCTCAGGCCACTTACTGTGTAAAAACCAAGCTCAAAGCGCTAATTTACAAATGTAAGCAGCTATTTCACCTGTTACCTGACGCGATTCAACAGCTTGCTACAAGGAAGCCGCCTATTCTAAACAATCCAGCAATTAAGTTTAGGTGTACAACCAACTGTTTTTAAACCAATTTAGAATAAAAAAATATCAGATGATTATGTCGAAATACTGACAGGGGGAAAATAAGCTCAAAAAACACTCTAAACAAGGCCGGCCATATAGGAAAACGCCTCCACATGGCAATTATCAACCCGCCATTTTAAGCATCACCCCTGCCGCAACCGCAGAGCCAATGACTCCTGCGACGTTTGGCCCCATCGCATGCATAAGGAGGAAATTCTGAGGGTTTGCTTCTAAACCCACTTTATTCGCTACACGCGCTGCCATTGGTACTGCAGACACGCCCGCAGCCCCGATTAAAGGGTTTATTTTGCCACCGGTCATTCGGCACATAATTTTACCCATTATTAAACCTGCCGCCGTTCCAATTCCAAAGGCAATAATGCCTAAAACCAAAATACCCAGCGTACTCATATCTAAAAACTTATCCGCGTTGAGCTTCGAACCCACTGCCAAACCAAGAAAAATGGTAACAATGTTGATAAGTGAATTTTGAGCCGTGTCGCTTAGGCGGTCAACCACGCCACACTCTCGCATCAGATTACCAAAGCAAAACATCCCCAAAAGTGGTGCAGCTTCAGGCAAAAGTAACGCCACAAGAAGAAGCAGCATCAAGGGAAAAATTATCTTTTCTGTGCGAGAGACCGGCCGAAGCTGAGTCATAACAATTGCACGTTCTTTTTCCGTAGTAAGCGCTCGCATAATAGGCGGCTGAATCAGCGGAACTAACGCCATGTAGGAATAGGCAGCCACGGCGATTGCACCCAACAGTTCCGGAGCCAGCTTCCCAGCAACAAAAATTGCGGTAGGCCCATCGGCGCCCCCAATAATGGCTATGGCGGCAGCGTCTTTTAAACTAAAGTTAAAACCAATATCAAAAGAGTTCAGCGCGACTGCACCCAACAAAGTAGCAAAAATCCCAAATTGAGCGGCGGCGCCAAGAAGCAAGGTCTTTGGGTTAGCGAGTAGCGGCCCAAAATCTGTCATGGCTCCTACCCCCATAAAGATCAGCAGCGGGAATAACCCCCCCGAGGCGATGCCCACATGAAAGAGGTAGTAGAGAAGGCCGCCGGCTTCGGTTTCCGTAGGCGGGTTTATAAACCCCGCCCCAGGCAAGTTCACCATAATGCAGCCAAAGCCAATAGGAACAAGCAACAGAGGTTCAAAGCCCTTGCGTATTGCCAAAAAAAGCAACAGCAAGCCAATGAAAATCATAAAGAGCTGCCCTAGCCCACTAATGCCATGCTGCTCCATTGCGGTAATCAAGTAATAAATACCGGTGCCCTGCCAGAGCGAAATCAAACTGTCCACGTAATATCTAACTCCCAGTCACAAGATCATATTCGTTTTACTAAATGCCTAAAGACGCAAGAGCGAGTCACCAACCATAACCGAGTCGCCCTCACTCACATCAACGCTGGTAATCGTACCCGCCGTATGCGCGCGTATTTCAGTTTCCATTTTCATTGCTTCAAGAATAATAAGTACATCACCCTCCTGAACCACCTGACCAGCGACTACAAGCACTTTGAAAATATTCCCTGCCAACGGTGCCGAGACCACCTCACCACTAGGCGCAGGAGAGCTCACAATAGGAGCCCCAACCGAACCCGCCGCATGAATTGCGCTCAAGTCACCGCCTTCATTCACCTCAACCACGTAGGACTGCCCGTTAACGGTAACGGTATAAACACCTGAGTCAGAAGTAGGCGATACATTTTTCGTCGGCTTACTCACCGACGCTTGATTGTCTTCAATACACGGAGGTGCCTCAAAAGCACTGGGGTTATTTCTGTTCTTAAGGAATTTCAAGCCTACTTGCGGGAACAGCGCGTAAGTCAAAACATCATCTATCGCGCTTTCAGAAAGCTGGAAGCCTTCCTCCTTAGCCAGGTTTCCAAGTTCAACACTGAGCTTCTCCACTTCGGGTTCAAGCAAATCCGCAGGCCGACAGGTTATCGCCTTTTCACCAGCCAATACTTTTTTCTGTAGGTCCGCAGCGAATGCACTCGGCGCCTTGCCATATTCACCTTTGAGCACCCCGGCGGTTTCTTTTGAAATGTTTTTATAACGCTCACCAGAAAGAACATTTAGCACAGCTTGTGTTCCGACAATCTGAGAGGTAGGCGTAACAAGTGGAATGTAGCCAAGGTCTTTGCGAACAGCCGGAATTTCTTTAAGCACGTCATCAAATCGATCAGCGGCCCCCTGCTCTTTCAGCTGGCTTTCCATATTGGTAAGCATTCCACCAGGAACTTGCGCAACGAGTATTCGCGCATCGACACCTTTAAGTGCTCCCTCAAATTGCGCGTATTTTTTGCGTACCTCTCTGAAATAAGAGGAAACATCTTCAAGCTTATGAATATCGAGGCCCGTGTCCCTCTCTGTGTCTTCGAGCATAGAGACGATTGTCTCCGTCGCCGTGTGCCCATAAGTCATGCTCATAGAAGAAATTGCGGTATCAACATTATCAATGCCCGCTTCAATCGCCTTCAATAATGTAGCAGTAGAAAGCCCTGTGGTAGCGTGGCAATGTAGGTGCACAGGGATGGACAGCTCTTTCTTCAATTTGGAAACAAGCTCATAAGCCACATAAGGCTTTAACAAACCGGCCATATCTTTGATACAAACAGAGTGAGCCCCCATCGACTCAATTTGTTTGCCTAACGCAACCCAGCCGTTGATATCGTGAACCGGGCTAACCGTATAAGAAAGCGTACCTTGGGCGTGTTTGCCCTGCTTAATCACGGCTTTAATGGCTCTATCAAGGTTTCGAGGGTCATTCATTGCATCAAAGACACGAAACACGTCAATACCGTTTATCGATGCCCTTTCTACAAATTTATCGACGACATCGTCTGCATAATGCCGGTATCCAAGTATATTCTGCCCTCTAAAAAGCATTTGCTGGGGCGTGTTAGGCATCACCTCTTTCAGTTTTCGAAGGCGCTCCCAGGGATCTTCACCTAAATAACGAATGCAAGAATCAAAGGTTGCCCCACCCCAAGACTCAATAGACCAATAGCCCATCTGATCAAGTTTTTCACAAATTGGTAGCATGTCATCCAAACGTAAACGGGTCGCAAAAAGAGACTGGTGCGCATCACGTAACACCACATCGGTAATTCCGAGCGGTTTTTTTACAGAGGTCATGTGTTCTATCCTTTGATTTTAAATAGACATTAAGGCTTGCGCGAGCGATGCTTGTGCAATGCAGCCGATATCACAGCGACAAGCTGAGTATCTTCCATATTATTTTTAGCGGGGGGGGCGTTTGTTGTAGCCGGACTAGTCTCAGGGGGAGATATTAGGCTAACAAAGCGTGACATAAGTGTCGTTGCCAAAATAAGCAACGCTAGAAAAGAAAAAACCGTTCCCATTCCGACAATCAGTAAATCCACTGCCTGAGATGCAATCCCATCCATATACTACTCCTTAAAATATGCCAGAGCTTTTGGCCCTGTGCCCGTAATTGCTGGAAATAATACCTATATGCAATAACGTATCAATAGCACCTAGCTTGATCGAAGCAGGTACCATTTGGCGAGACGATGAAATGTACCCGCTAATAGGCGCTATGGCAACAATTGTTTACGCTATAAGACGCCATATGCAGCACAAAATAACCTCATATTATTGGGCTTAAACCTCTGCGCCGGATTCAAATTACCGCCGCGGCCTGATGATTAAGCTTGTATGCGACTTCCCGATATCATTCACAACAGGAATTAGTGGCGAAGCGGTCCCCAAAACATAATACTTCCTTGCAGAGAAAATGAAAAACCAGCAGACCGAACCACAAAGTGAATGGACTGCACCCGGTGCAGCAACTCAATCTTGAAGGCTTTAACTTCGATCAGGAGCTTATCATTAGAAGATAACTTAAATCTTTCTGCCGCCACCTGAAACACTTCGACTCAAACAGCAAGTGCATAACTCAAAAAGGTAGAGGCACCAGCCGCGATGCACTTTTCTTCATATTGAGGCATGACATATGCCGTCACCGCGATGATAGGTATCTGTGAAATAGCCTGCTTTTGACGAACCTTTTTGCATTACTTCAAACCCATTCATAACCGTAATTGGCATTCCAGTATCCATTGGAATGATGTCAAATTCAGTTGACGAATCCACGAGGGTACCCCTTGTCTCCTGGCCACTGTTCATAAATTATCCCAACGGACGTCTGGTATGACGACATGAAAACAATGGTATTAGAGCGCAGCCTATGGCGCGCTTAATCGAGCAGCGAATGCTCAATGGTGGTGACCACCTACTCCATGAGCATGCCCGTGAGAAAGCTCCTCTCCGGTCGCTTCTCGTACCTCTATAACCTCCACTACAAACTCAAGGTTCTTTCCTGCCAAGGGATGGTTTGTATCCACATCCACGCTGTATCGCCCAGCTTTAACAATAGTCACCTGGCGAGGCCCCTTATCAGTCTGTACAGAACAGATCAAACCACGAACAGGCTTCTCCTTTTTCTTAAGACCCAGGTGCTTAATCGGTATACGCTGCAATGACTCCTCCTTACGTAATCCGTAACCATCTTCAGGTGTGACTGCTATGGTAAAAGAATCCCCAGCCCCTTTGCCCAACAAACCCTTCTCTAAGCCCTTTACCACTCCGCCCTTTCCATGCAAGTAAGCGACAGGGTCACCCCCTCGGGAACTTTCTACAAATTCACCACCGGCCTCCTTGAGGTCGTAATGAAACGTAACTACTTTACCGTCTGCAATTTGCATCATTTTCTCCAAGATAGTTATTGGATGCGGATTATCCTCAGAATTATTTCCTTGCGCAACCGATTAATGGTCAGCATAAACATTAGTAAACAATCTGACTCAGTCCTATTTGTGAATAAGGGGCAAGGTTAAAGTAAAAGCCCATATGATCAAAAAAAATGACACGTTTAATCTTCTTGCTTGTCGGCTAACCGTATTGACAGACATAAAACAAGCTTATTTACCGAGTAAAATTTAAGGCTTATGCACATGAATAACTTTCATCACTAGTGCAAGCAAAAAACTCCATTAATTAGCGCCAAATATCATTGACATCTACAAGTCACTGATATCAAAGAAGATTAATCTATAGGTTAATTAATGATCAATTTGCCAGAGGAGCCTAATACCGCTGGTTCGACCATATACCCAGAACCTATGCACAAAGTTATCCACAGATAATGTGAACAACTTGTTACACGCTGTTACGTAGCAAATAATAGTCCTGAAAGATATAGAGATGAAAGGTTTCTAGCTGAGTTTAATTGTATATTCTGCTCGGCTTCGCCTCAGCTTATCTTGACAACATGGCCCGTGATAATATTACAAGTGAAAAAGCGGCCAGCACATAGCCGCGGCTCAAAATAAAAACCATCGCATCGAACTATACAAACAATATGAGCAATCCATTGGAAACGGATTTTTTTGGCGAGGGGGGGGACTCGCTGCATCGAAGCAAATGCAGGGTGATATTAAACGAAAAGCGGAACACCAAAAGCTGGGGGACTATTCAACCCACCCGCTCAGGCTCAAATGAGCAGGAAATGGCATTTAAAAATGGTCATTTACACTAAAATTCACATTTTTAACCTTATTCTGCGAAAGCTTTAGAGCAACCAGGAGGGTCGTTCGATAATCGCACGGCTTGTTAATAATTAACCGCCCGAGCGCTTTACAACCCAGCCCTGCTTAGGAAGCTCTCTCAGCAAAAAGTCACACTGGTCACCTTGTAATTCAACAGTTCCATCTTTCACTGTTCCACCTGTACCACATTGGTTGCGAAGGCGCTTTGCCAAGGCTTTTAGTTCGAGCTCAGGAAGCGGGATTCCTGTAACAAGAGTCACCCCCTTTCCCTTTCTCCCTTTAGTCTGGCGAGACACCCGAACAACACCATCCGTTTGAGGTAACTCTTTTTTTTTCAGCGCAGCGCACTGACAAAGGGACTGGGCTTGGTTACAGTCAGGACAGATTTTTCCCTGGTCTGTGGAGTAAACACGGCGCTGATTCTTGCTCATTTTTCACCTCAAGGGAATTAAATTCATAGAGGACCCAGTGAACCCCATCGCCGAGCGGTCTATTTTAATATGACCCAGGCAGTCATAAGGCAAAACAACCGACAAAAGATACAGAGAGGCCTTCGTTCGTAAACCTATTCAGCCTCAGCAAGCTTCGCCCTCGCCTTCTCAATGCTCGATTCAACCAGCTTCCTACGCTCACTCCCAGGTTCACGCTGCTTAAGAAGCGCCTCCCAGCTATCAATGGCGCGCTGGTACTGCCCAGAATTAAAGGAAAGCATTCCTTGGAAAGCCAAGGCTTTAGAGTTATCGGCATCAGACTCAAATATTGCTTTAAGCAGCGCTTCAATTTCTGGCGTTAGCCTCCTCTCTTGCATGACAAGCTGCCGTAATCGTGCTTCATTATCACTTAAACTATTGGATGCAGTGATTTCTCCATTCGGCCTACTCTGGCGCGCTATATTAGACCCATCAGTCGCCGACTTGGCCATCGCCTGTCTGGCCGTTTGAATAGCCTTTCGCAACAAAGGTGCTCTTTCACTACTCTCACCCCTCAGCGCCAACAAACGCTGCCACGTTTCAATCGCTTGCTGATAGAGGCCCGAGTTATAAAGCCCCATCCCCATTACGGTCAAAGCCCGAGGGTTATCGGGACTAAGCTGAAGGGCCTCTTGAAGAAGGCGAATGCTTGCGCGCCCCATGTTTCCGTTGTTTTGCTTTATCAGTGCTTCCGCATAGGCAATTTTTATATTTGGATGATCAGGTGCCTCTTGCGTGGCTTTCTCAAATGCCGTGATCGCCACATCCATTTTATTGGCTTGGGAATAAAGCAGCCCCAACAGCAACCAGCTCTGAGGAGAGCCTTCATCCTGCTGTAAGCGCGCCTGAAGTACTGCTGCGATATCTTTGATCGGGTATTCGGCCAGGTCGGCCTGCCTGTCCT
>JAHRVS010000403.1 GCA_019090565.1 Gammaproteobacteria bacterium | reverse complement strand
TGGTGCTTTGTGGCTTCGGCGTCGTCTATATGGCATATGACACCCTAATTGGACCATTGGCAGGCGTTGCATTATTGATTTTAGCGTATACGTTTAAGCTGCTTGAAGCGCGCACTGAACGCGATGCTAATATGGTGGTGACCTTAAGCTATTTTGTGATGGCCACTGCTTTTTTGTTCGACCAAGGCTTCTCAAAAGCAATTTATTTGTTATTTGGTAGCATTGTTATTAGTGCTTCGCTGATCTCTGTTAATCAGCCACTTATAACCTGGAAAGAGGGCTACCGGAGTGCGGCCTTTTTAATATTGAAATGCCTCCCGGTCATGGTGGTTCTTTTTGTTTTAGTTCCTAGAGTGCCTTCGCTCTGGAATATTCAATTTGACAGTCAGCAGGCGAGGACGGGTTTAAGCGATGAAATGTCACCGGGCGATATTGCTCGTTTAGGCGAAAGCGACAGTGTGGCATTCCGCGCAATATTTGAAGGAGAATTACCGCCACCTGCCCAGAGGTATTGGCGAGCCTTGGTTTTGAACGAATTTGACGGGCGTCGCTGGAGCCGGCGAAAGGGGGAAGGCGGTCATGGGGGTGAGGTGTCGCCTGAGAAGTATCGTGCTTGGTTGTTAAACTATCAAACTTGGTTTCACGGCCAGAGTAATCCTCTGGTTAGTCATTATCGCTATAAAGTCGTGATGGAGGCGAGTGATAAGCCCTGGCTTTTTACCTTGGATTGGGGGCGCCCCTTAAGCCCGGATATCTATCTCGAACCCGGATTTAATCTGACTGCAGCCAAGCCCATTGCAGAGCCTTTTGTGTACCGAGCGGAGTCTATTAATGGCGTGGGACTGCCTCCTCCCGAGCAAATGCCACAATTGCGCCAGGTCCGTCGCAACTTGCATTTGCCTGACTCTGGAAACGAACGCTCTAGGCGCTGGGCACTTGGTTTAAGGGCGGAAGCAGGTTCTGATGCGGCTTTTATAGAGAAATTGCTGGCTCATTTTGAAGAGCAGCCTTTTTTTTATACGCTGAAGCCTCCTTTGCTAGGAAAGGACAGCATTGATCAATTTTTATTTTCTACTCGAAGGGGCTTTTGTGCGCATTTTGCGAGCACGTTTACTTACCTGGCACGTAGTGCTGGTATTCCAGCTCGCGTGGTCGTAGGGTACCTGGGTGGGGAGGAGAGCGAGGTTGGGAACTACTTGTTGGTTTACCAGTTTGATGCGCACGCATGGTCTGAGGTGTGGTTGCCGGGGGAAGGGTGGGTAAGAGTGGATCCTACCGCTGCGGTAGCGCCGGAGCGGGTTGACGGTGGTGTTGAGGATGCGCTGTTTCAAAGAGGCGAATTCCTTGCAGCGCACTCTTTGTCTTTACTTCGATTTAGGAATAACCCGAGCTTAAATAGTCTGCGCCATGGCATGGACTACTTGCGTATGTTATGGATTCAAAAAGTGGTTGGGTACGACCGTTCTATTCAAGCAGGGCTGCTGCAGGCTATTTTTGGGGGTTCTGACCTGAAGACAACGGTAACTGTTCTCGCTCTGGGTTTAGTGGGTGTCATGCTGCTTGTTTTTTTTGTAGATATTTGGCTGAATCGTTTGCCGAGGGCTTCCCCTGAGTGCCGTATTTATCTCCGATTCTGTCAGAAAATATCTTCGTACGGTTATCGAAAAGAATCGAATGAAGGTGAGACGGCATTTGCAAATCGTATCGTGATGACCAGCCCTGAGTTGGCTGAAACGGTGCTTTGTATAACAAGCCACTACGTAACGCTACAGTATGGTTCTTTAGACCTTGATGTTTCTAGCAGAAGGCAACTGTTGAAGGATTTTGATAGGGAAGTAAAAAACCTCCCAAAAAGGAAGTATTTTATGCTTCCTTGGCGTAAGTTGGCGAGACGTAGCTAATAAGCCTTGGATGCCGCAGTTTATTGGGGAAGAATTGGAGTCCCTATTTATTTGGTTATATAACGATCTAGCTCAAGAGGCTGTTCAAGCTTGCTTTATGAGCAGCCCGAAAGCACTTGGGTTTCCTAGCGTCACGTGGTGCCTTGTCGTCAATGTTCAGTGGAACAATCTCCGTTGTTTGCGTATTATGGTGGTGAGGTTTTTTTGAGAATTTATATACTTGCATTACATCCATTATTCGGTTGTACATGAACCTTGCTGTATGCCCTACTTGGGGTGTTTTTTGTATGGGATACCCCCATCTGTTGGCATTGATGGTCTGACTAGAGCAGGCGACTTTGGATCACCTGCTGATGAGGCTGGGATAAAATGTTTGAGTATTGCTTTTTTGAACGGAGCAGTGATTCTTTAATTTAATATGCGTGTTAAGTGAGCAGTTGCTTTTGTAGCCGGCTTTTCGAGCATAACTTAAAGTACCACATAACAGTGTGATTGCTGTTGTGTGGAGGTCTTATCAATAATAAAAGGAGTGCTGAAATGGCCCTACCAGAAGATTCAAAAGAAGTTAAAGACGGTACTAATGTAGTCTCTAGTATCAGCCCATCACTGGCAGCAAACGCGCCAACAAGCCAAGCCACCAGCGTGCATGAAGAGAAAGAGGAAGGTGGTCGAGTTTGGGGGATATTACTGGCAGCTTTGGCGGGTGGGTTTGCGACCTATATTGCGATGTTGGTGACGGTGGTTGCGCCTTTAGAAGATACAATCGCTTATGAGCGGTCACAAAAAATCTCTTACATCACATCCAACCAACTCGATTTTAATACCTTTGAGCCGCGTCTTCGTGAACTAGAGGCGTCTAATGCAGCGAAATCTCGTAAAGAAGCAGTGCTAATCGAAACTATTGATCAACTTAGCTCTGAACTTGAGAAGCTTGTAGCGCCCTTTGAGGACGTATCTCCTGAATAGAGCGGCTTTCAATAATGCTCTGTTTTAGCATGTGGGGCTTTATATAAGATTGTTGATGTATTCGCATTCAACTCAATGAGCCGCTAGCTGGGCTCACTGGGTTGAAATTGATCTATATGATCTTTCTCTAACCGGATTTTGATCTTAACAAAAATAAAGAGAAGTATTCCAAAACGCCACCCTTTAAGTAACTCATATGCTGGCAGCATCGCTGTATACACACAGCTCCCATCGCTGTTTATTCTCGCCGACCGTTGGCATTGCTCATTTTTTGTTATTTTCGGATGTATGAGGTGACATAATGGGCGTTAATGTATAACCAGACAGTTATTGCTCCTAGCTACCTCTATACATGTATGTTTCGCTTGATTTTAATATACGCGTTACGGTTTAAGGCTCCTGTAAAATTGGCATACAGTGCATCGTGTGTATAGACTTCTTGCTCGAACTTTCTTTTTTATGTGAGCGATTCGGTTTTTTTCTTAGCATAGTATTTTCATTGAGCTGATTTTGTGCGACGTTCAATCCTGGCTAGTTTAACTGTACAGCATTATTATCCATCGATGACTGGTTTTTGGGCTGGCTTCCCCCATTTAAAGCAAAGGTGAATCAAGGTCTGCTATATACCCGGTCGTTACTTTTGGCTCTTGCCGTCATAGGTTTATGTATAATAAAACGTTATGACGAGCTATAAGCAGTGGCAAGGAGTTAATGAAGGTGAATGACCTCCTATCTGGTATTAAGCCAGTGTAATTTAATTTTTATTAACGGTTTGGTTTTATTTTAATATGAATAGTATTTCTGACGTTTATCGCTCCTTGCTTGACCTTGGTGTTACAGAAAATGCCTCTGAAGAGACAAAGTTCCAGTTACGCCTGATAAACCAAATGACGTTCACAATGGTGCTGCTGGGAAGCCCCTTTGTTTTTTACTTTTGGCTGATGGGCGTTTATTACATCGCTATGGTATTCACAGTAGGGATGACTGGTGGTGCAGCGACGTTGTATTTAACTTGGCGTTATAATAACGGGAATTTAAGTGCGCACACTTTTGTAATCTTGCTGTGCTTCATTTTTACGTTTACGAACATGAGAACGGGTGGTTTTAATTACGCTCATTTTAGCTGGACGTATGTCATTCCCGTGATGGGTGGGTTGTTATTAGGCCGTAAAGGAATGCTTCTTTATCTACTTATTCAGACCACCTTAACGCTTGTTTACTATTTCATATGGCAAAGTGGAGTAGTCCTACCCAATGTTATTCCCATTCAACACCAGGCGATTTTGGCGTTGCTGAATCGAATGTCGGTGGTATCGGCATTGTCGATTATTGTTCTTGGGTTTGTTTTAGAGAGAGAACGCTCTGATGCGGCTTTAAAAAAAGCAAAACTGGAGGCGGAGGCAGGAAGTCGCTCCAAGAGTGAGTTTTTAGCAACGATGAGCCATGAAATACGAACGCCTCTCAATGGTGTGTTAGGCATGGCGGAGCTGCTAAATACCACAGAGCTCAATCAAGATCAGGCAAGATTCCTAAATAGTATCCGAAGTTCGAGCCGATCTTTGTTGGCAGTTTTGAATGATGTCCTTGATTATTCCAAAATTGAAGCCGGTCGAATGGACGTGGAAAATGTCACTTTTAGTCTGGAAGATTTGATTAGTGATGCGGCTTCTCTTTTTGCTTTACGGTCGGCTGAAACTGGTATCGAGCTTATTGTATTTGTTGACCCAGAGCTGCCATCAAGTTTTATTGGCGACTCAACCCGAATTAAACAAGTTATTATAAATTTACTGGGAAATGCGTTTAAATTTACTGAAAAAGGAGAGGTTCAACTTGTTGTTACGGGGCAGCGCTCGGAGCTTGGATTATTTGATATTAAATTTGAAGTGATTGACTCAGGCATTGGCATTGAGCCTGAAAATCAAATTCATTTGTTTGATTCATTTTCTCAAGCTGATGCCAGTACGACGAGAAGATATGGAGGTAGCGGCCTTGGGTTGGCAATTTGTCGCCGCTTAGCAAAATTGATGGGAGGCGATATTGGTGTTGAAAGTGCTGAGGGCATGGGCTCTACTTTTTGGTTTACTGTATCAATTCAGAGTGATAGTGCGCTTCAGATTAAGGAGCGTTATTCCCAGCTAACCGGTATGAAAATATTGGTCGCTGATAGCTCGGTAGTTCGATGTGGATACCTTGAGGAAATGTTGGGTTTTTTTGACACGCAAGTAGAGTTTGTGAGAACCATTGAAGGCGTCAAAACCAAACTCCAAAATAAAGAAACACAAGATAAGTTTGACGCAGTGCTAATGGATTCACGATTTTCTATAGGAAAAGGCGCGCAATTTTTAGATGAGCTGGCTTTAAATCGAGAGGTTCGCGGCTGCCGGTATATATTGCTGGATGAATTGACAGCTATGCAGATAAGTCGCCATAAAGAGCTTGAAAATATAGACTTTATTATTGAAAAGCCGCTGTTGATGCACGAGTTAATGCCCTTGTTGTCAGTAAAACTAAACAAAGACGATGTATTTCAACGTGCGAATTATGATCAGGAAAAAAGCTTTCCTGATTTTAAAGTCCTTATCGTTGAAGACAATGTGGTGAATCAGGCCGTTATAGAGGGGGTTATGGGTGTTTTGCAAGTTGCCTTTAAGTCCGTAGTAAATGGACAAGAAGCGGTCGATTGGCTGGCCTCTAATTTAGGGGGGTGCGACATGGTTCTAATGGATTGCGAGATGCCAGTGATGGATGGCATCGAAGCAACACAGAGGATCCGCTCAAATGGTATAACTGATAAAAAGGGCAACGCTTTGCCTATCATTGCGTTGAGCGCACATGCGCTAGAATCTAAAAAATTAGAATCTTATGAGGCGGGAATGAACTATTTCCTTACAAAGCCGGTAGATATTGAAGATATTGCAAAGGTCATCACTCTGGTTTCTAGGGGGGAGATAGATATACTCAAATAGTTAGCCGGTACCTCTGGGGCTGCCCTGAACAGGTACTGCAGCACAAGTTCAGCGCCCAGTAAAGATCGTACCCGCCTTATATATTGGGGCTATTTGCGTGGGGCTTCCTTACTCAGTTATGAAAATCACCACCTTTAGAGATGCCCCTATGGGCCTATTTTTGATCTTTGTTTAATTTAAGGTGGTACATGCCGGGGGTCAGTAGTAGTAACGGCCGAATATAATAAGGGTAATGCCGAGCGAGTAGCGTTGTCCATCTGTCTCTTGCTTGATTCGCGTAGTAATAGTCGCCAAGAAGTTGGGAGTCCTTAATTCTATTAACAGAGTAAGTACCCCATACGCCCCATTTTACCCCCAGTTTTTTGAAGCGACGAAAGCGAAAAAAGTTAGAGACGGTGTCGAAAATTAGCTCTGACTGCGGAAACTCATGCGCCATTTTGCTTATTAATTCTTGTATTTCGAAATGATCAAAATAGATAAACATACCTGCGGATATGATAAAAACGCCTTTGTCTCGATGTTTGATTTCTTTAAACCAATCCGTATCAAATGCAGATGAGGCAATAAACTTTAAGCGATCTGTTTCACCAATGAATTGACGACGTAGTGCTATGCTGTCTTCAAGGTCGATGTCGTACCAGTGTATTTTGCCGTTATCTACTCGAAAAAATGTGGTGTCGAGCCCTGAACCAAGGTTAATGATTGTTGCTTCGGGGTTTTTTTCGATGAATTGCTTGATAAGTCGATCAAAGGTGGCGGCCCTTATTGGCCAAGCTAAACTGTCATCATTAAAATTCGCGTCAAGTTGAACAAAGTCATAATCAACTTGCTCAAGTATCTGTTGAGCCATTTCATCTTGAACAATAGGGTTTTCTTCCTTAAGTTCGAGGGCTCTATATAAAAGGGGTATAAGCATGGTTTCTTGAACAGGACCTAGCTTTATTTTTATTTTCTTCATGTTTGACATAACAACTTACTTCCAGTTTTTATTGTTATTCATAGCGACCCTACCAATTTGAACGCATTTTGGTGAAGGACTCGTCCATGAGCTTCTGTTGATCGACGATCAGCATACCTCAAGAAACCCTCGATGCTAATAGATTTTTTAGGCGATAGGTCTCGTACTGGCACTTTAGTGAAGCAGACTGTAGGAAAGGCACCGCATGTCTAGAACGCTTTGTGAGAATGATTGGCGCCAAAAGCAATCTAAAAGTAAAGGGCTTAGTTTGGAATAGGCTTTATGACGGGTTTGAAGAGTTGATAAAAGGGTGGGATATTTTGCAGGGCTTGTTCGGCGGTGTGCTTTGATGGGTAGGTCGCATAATAAATGGAGTAATGGGTATCGAACCCTTTGAGTTGTGTTCGGTAGGGTAAATCTCGTAGCCCACTGTACATGCGGTGCGCGGCAAACTCAGTATGGTTCTTTGCATACAAAAGGCGGATTCCAAACGTGTGGTTCTCCATGATGGCCCTCATGTGATTAGTGTTAGCTGAGCGCTGCACGGGAAGTATTTTAGCGGGGCTGGTCACTGTTGTACGACTGACTTTGTTTGACGAGGGGTGGTCGGTCAGTGCTGTCTCGCTGTTGTGTGCATGAATGATGTTTGCTGAGACGAACAGCTCTTTGGCGAATGGCTTTAGTGAGGCAGTAATGAATTGTTTTGTTTCAATATAACCATCGCTAGTACTTGCATTAAGCCTTATAAGGCTCGCAAAGAGCTGCCCATAGGCAAGGTGTGTTTGGAGCTCAAGGGTATGCAGCCGCATTTGATTTAATACCGCAGGGTGATTGTCCGCATGGTCTATGCCGTTGTTGATTTGGGTGAGGGTGGCTTGTAGAGTTGCTTGGCTTTTTAATGCGTTGAATTGTTCGAAGCGCTGGCTGAAATCAAGGAGTGCTATTCGCAGGCGTATCAATAGGGCTAAACTGATAACCTCCTCTCTATGAGTGGCCCTGGATTCCCCTTCTTTGGCGTAGCTGACGCCTCGCGGTGTGGTTTTTTTTATCTCTTTAGCGCGTGTCGCCAATTGCGCCAGCTCTTTCTCTAACTTTTTTGTGTAGTTTAGCCATGACTCTGATTGTCTTGGCCCAAATACAGATTTTGGCTGAATCAGGTAGGGGAGGCCGGGAAGTGCATTTTTCCATAAATGTTTGTAATGGTGTTCTGTATTTGCTCTTATTGATGAATCGCTGGGTGGGATTTCTCTGTTTTTAAGTGCACTGTTGATTAGCTGGGCGTGAGCCATGATCAATGCTTGAGGCTCAGGAATTTGGCCGGTAAAATCAATGTTGGGTGTGACAGATTTATTGTGAGTTGAGGGTTCCAGACCACTTCGAAACCCTGCATGCACGATTAAAGTATGATGGAGTTCCTCTAGCTCTAGGGATTTACTTTCTATTTCCATCATTAGCGCTGGGTTTTGCGCACTAGGTGGTCGTGCGCGTAGTGCAGCGAGGGATAGCCTTATTCGTCGTTGGCGGTTTCTAAATTTGTGTAGGGTAGCTGCACCATAAAAATGCGATGTAAAAGAGGATGAAATCAAGAAGCTGTGGTTGTCTGTTAAGTAGTCTGAGACGCCTTTGTCGGTGGCTGAATTGCCGGGTTTTCTCTGTTTTTCGCTCTGTGTGGTGAATAGTTTATGTAGCCCTTGATTGACGTAATACCAGCTTTTAGAAAGCTCGTTAATGGATAAGTTTTTAATTGCATAGGTGGTGTCTGATTTAAACCCAATAGGTGGATCAGTCGCCATGGATAGAGGGGAGGGTCTTTGCAGGATCTTTTGCCTCGCTAAAGGCGCGTCAATAATGATTTTAAGTTCTTTTTGAAAATTGCTGCCCTCTAAAGGTTTGGCTTTAAATGATTGCTCCGTAACCCTCTTTGGAGAAATAGACATGCACCCGCCCACGACAGCCGACATTAAAATGAGGGTTGTAATTAATTCGATTTTTAATGCTATGTGAGTGCGCTCTGCCATAGGAGGTGTTTTGTGTTAACCCTTTGTCTTAGTGAGTTTAGGTGAATTTCCCAGTGGGTTGCCTAATTTATATCGGCAGGATTCGTAAAAAGTAAAGGGCCGTTGTCTCACTGTAAGTGATGGGTTCCGGATGCGGGGTTAGTACACCGTTGAAATACATGTTATACGGTCGCAATGAATGGCACCTACGCTGGCGTGAGGCCTAGCATGCTGAGAGCGAGGCTGGATTGCTCATTTTTTAGGCATCCAGCTGATTCTTTGGGTTCACTGACTGAGCCGTGCTAGGTGATGAGGTAAAGTGTGTAAAAATAGGGATGGGCTCTTACGGCAGTAAAGCTGGCATGAGTAATTGGTGGTATTAGAATCGTTTTTAACGGGTTGTTTAAACTGGCCGAATCTAGCTAGATGTAAGACAAAATTAACCAGAAAAGCAGGATTTACGTGCAGCAAATGTGCAATTTGAGCGCAGTAAAAGCGGGGTCAGTGGAATGGAAGGGCTAAACCGGCCGAGCTAAGCTGGCTGAACCACTGAGTAATGCCCTTCTTTCTTTATAGCCACCAAAGTAGAATATTTTTTAGGAAGTTGGATATGAACGATGTATTGAAATCTATTGATGAGATTGTAGGAAGCTATTTGCTCCCTGGACTGGGTGTGACTGTCAATGATATTGGGGGGCAATGGAAAACTGAGAATTCTGCGGGGGGCTATAAAATAGGGATAACGCTTGATGCCCCCCTAGACGGAATTAAACCCCTGATTGCTGATGAGCTTAAAGCATTAATAATGACCGTGTCCGGCGTCGATGGCATTGACATAACTCTGCATGCTTTTATTCAAGTCCACATTCCCTGTGGAAAGAATTCGCCAATTCCCGGCGTGAAAAACATCATTGCGGTGGCGTCTGGTAAAGGCGGCGTCGGTAAATCTACGACCTCTGTAAACCTTGCGCTGGCCCTGACTAAAGAGGGAGCCAAGGTTGGCATTCTTGATGCGGATATCTACGGGCCTAGCATTCCAATGATGCTAGGTATAGATGATGGCGTGCGTCCTGAGCAAGTTGATGGGAAATACTTTAGGCCAATTATTAGTCACGGCGTTCAATCTCTTTCTATGGGTAACCTCGTAACAGAAAAGACGCCGATAGTTTGGCGAGGCCCTAAGGCAAGTGGCGCTTTGTTGCAGCTTTTTCAGAATACCATTTGGAACGACCTTGATTACCTTATTGTCGATTTGCCACCAGGGACAGGGGATATTCAGTTGACGTTAGCACAAAACATTCCCGTGACTGGCGCCGTTATAGTGACCACGCCTCAAGATATTGCACTTCTGGATGCGCAAAAAGCCATTGAAATGTTTAATAAAGTGAATGTCCCCGTATTAGGCGTCGTGGAGAACATGAGCGTACACACTTGTAGTGCTTGCGGTCACAGTGAGCATATATTTGGAGAAGAAGGTGGGGCTCGTATTGCGCAGACCTATGATTCCGTACTGCTTGGTACGCTACCATTAGCGCTTTCGATACGAGAACATGTTGATGGGGGGAATCCAAGCGTGGTCGCTGACCCAGAGGGAGCCGTTGCTATGGAGTATCGGTGTGTTGCAAGGCGGGTTGCTGTAAACCTTGCGCTTATGGAGAAAAGTAGCGTAATACCGGTGGTTTCATGATATAAGCCGACTTGGTTTCAACGTTTTTATAAGGAATTTAAAAATGCAAAATACATTAACGGACATGGTGGGCAAAACCTGCCTTGTAACAGGCGCTAATTCTGGAATTGGTTTTGAGACGGCCAAAGGTTTGGCTGCGCTAGGCGCAGATCTAATCCTTGTTTGTCGGGATTCTGAGAGAGGGGAGCTAGCAAGGCAGCAGATTATTCGAGAAACGGGAAACGATCGAATTGATTTGCGCATCGCGGATATCTCCTCGATGCAATCGGTCAGAAAGCTAGCAGAAGGTGTGAGTCGAGATATTCCTCAATTACACGTGCTAATCAACAACGCTGGCATTATGCTCTCAAAGCGAGAGGTAACCACGGAAGGTTATGAAGTGCAATATGCTGTGCATCACCTTGGGCCTTTTTTGCTTACGCACTTATTGTTGGATAAGTTAAAAGCAAGCAGCCCCGCGCGTATTATTAATGTAACGTCCAAATTGCACAGGATGAATCATATCGACTTTGACAACCTCCAGGCCGAGAAAAAATTTGGTCCCTTTAAAACCTATGCCGCATCAAAGCTAGCGAATATTATGTTTACCTACTCGCTTGCAGAGCAATTAAAGGGCACAGGAGTAACGGTTAATTGTTTGCACCCAGGTGTGATTGGTTCAAATATTGGCTCTACTCCAAGTTTCATTAAGGTACTAATGAAGTCTCCTCGAACTGGCGCCGCAACCCCTATATATTTGGCTTCTGCACTGGAATTAGAGGTAATGAGCGGCAAGTACTTTATGGATAAACAGGTGCATGCCTCATCGAAAGACAGTTATGACCAAGAAGTGGCGGCTAAG
>JAHRVS010000402.1 GCA_019090565.1 Gammaproteobacteria bacterium | reverse complement strand
GAAGGGGGGTGGCGCAGTCGTTCAGACAAAACCTAGGGAATGGTTTTCATGCTATGTATTTCTCTTCACCGATAGATAGTACTGATGCAAACTTGCCGCCCGTTCTAGTGAGTGATGCGGGGCCAGAGTTAGAGGGCGTGCTTAATCGAATCAATCGTAAGTTCAAAGCGGTCAGCGCTGCCGAGCTTTATAAAACCACGGTACGTTTTGATGCAATCAGTGATGATTGTCATATTGTTGAAGCTAATAATGCGCTTTCGGCACAAAACCTTTGTGAGTATTTCAGTAGGGCTTGTCAGCTGGTGAGCCTGGACACGAACTCTCGAAAAGTGTTATTTCAATTATTTGATCGATATGTCATCCGAATTTTACCGAAAGTCTTGGAGGAAGTGAATGGTAAGCTATCTGCAGCGGGAATCCTCTCTGAATTTGGTGCCCAACTGACTAGTAGCGCAGACCAGCAGAAAAACGCCGAGATTGACCCAATGCAAAGTGAGAGACCTCCCTTTGGTTCGGATGGGGGGTTGGAAACATTCTCACATTTAAAGAAGTTGCTAGCGAACGATTTAAATGCGGCTAGTGGTGAGGCGCCGATTAAGGAAGGGGCTCGTTTGCTGGTTAGGAGAGACTTACTGGAAATCCTTTCTTCTCTGCAGCGAAACATCCAATTATCCGATGACTTGGACGCAAATATATCTTCGATAAATATCAGCGAACAAGTTTTTAGTGTTTTATCGCAACGACAAGATCAATATGCGGGGAATACTTTAGCTCCTGACGACATAGAGATTATTGTTCTTGTCGAAAAATTATTTACCGCCATATTGGAAGATGCGGCATTATCTGATTTAGTAAAAGCATCATTGAGCCGTATGCAAATCCCCTTGGTTAAGTTGGGTTTGATTGACAGTACTTTTTTTACTGAGCGCGATCACGTAGGGCGTCGACTTATTAATGAGCTTGCCAGGCTCGGCGGTGGTGGTGAGAATAAGTCGGAGATGGCTAGAAGCGTCCTGTATACAAAGGTAGAAGAAATATCTCAGCGAATTATAAGAGAATTTAACGAGGATGTTTCGGTATTCGAAAGCCAGCTTAATGATTTAATGCTTTTTTATAACCGCACCCAAGCGAGGGCGGATGAAATGGAGCAGCGATCTAAAATAGCGGCAGATGGCCAGGAGAAATTAGATTTAGCCCGGTCTGTCATAAGTCAAAATGTAGACCTACTGATGAAGGATAAAATAATCCCCCCAGTGGTAGGGCAAATTCTGTTAGAGGGGTGGAGCAATCTTTTATTGGTGTCCCTACTCAAAGAAGGGGTGCCAAGTGATAGTTGGGGGGATTTTTTACTGACGGCGGAGGAGTTAATCTGGAGTGTTCAGCCAGAAAAAGATAGAGCAGCGCGACAACGTTTGCTTCAGCTTGTACCCCAATTATTAAGCAAACTTCAAGAAGGTTTAGCGATTATCAATTTTGAGCCGTTTTCTCTGAGTGAGATACTAACGGACCTTGAGCAAGAGCACCTTGCCATTTTTGGTTTAAGGAAAGAGCTCGATGGTGAGCCGGTGCGTGAGGAACCGAGTATTTCTGCTGAATTTTATGCGCGAACGCAAGCAGAAAATGAAGCCGGTTCGGGTGCGGCTGTATCTATAACGGGCGATATCGCTGACATTACGCGACAGATTATGAGTAAATCTGTGGTCAGTAAGCGAAACGAAGCGCAGGCAGCAAACGATGGAGAGCTTGCGGCATCCGCCGATCTGGTTGCGACAGCTTCTAACGATGAGTCTTTAGAGCCAACTCCCAGCAAACAAGAAATCGAGCTCATGGTAGATCAGTTAAATCTTGGCGTATGGTTCGAAGTACACAGCCCTGAGGGCAAAGGAAAATACCGTTGTAAGCTTGCGGCGCATCTGGTTGGCTATAACAAATACATATTTGTAAACCGTAGGGGCGAGAAAGTCATCGAGCGTAGTCGGGATAACCTAGTTAGTGCGATTACTTCCGGTGAGATGGTTGTGTTGCAGGAAACGCAGTTGTTTGACCGAGCCCTGCAGTCGGTGGTCAGCGACTTAAGAAACTCAAAGTAAGTGAATTTATGGTACAATTTTCTTATTGGGCACCTCTAAAAATGCACTTTCCCCGTGATAACTGCGTCAGCTCCGTACTCGAATTCTCATGGTTGCCTTATACACTGTGGTTCTCCGTGCGGGGCTTCCTTGCTCTCACGAGAAAATTACTATTTTTAGAGGTACCCTATTGTAAGTTTTTTAAACTCATTTTGAGATGAGCAAAATAAAATTGCTGCAAATAAATAATGGCAAGTTAAGCAGGGCGAAGTTTCTCAAGTCTCCAAATTGTGACGAGCGACCGACTAATTCAGAAATATGCCTGCTTGTTATTCACAACATTAGTTTGCCCCCCGGTGAATTTGGCGAGGCATATGTGCAGGCGCTTTTTACGAACCAGCTTGACCCGGGCGCCCACCCTTATTTCCAAAATATCTACCAGCTAAAAGTTTCCGCGCACCTCTATATTCGCCGTAATGGCGAACTAATTCAATTTGTTCCCTTTCATCTGCGTGCTTGGCATGCGGGCTTATCTGATTTTCGTGGGCAAAGCCGTTGCAATGATTTTTCCATTGGCGTGGAGCTTGAAGGCAGTGATGATCAGCCATTTACCGCCGAGCAATATGACGTCCTTGCAGGCGTATCTGTGGCATTGATGGATTATTATCCAAAAATAACCGCAGATAGAATCTGTGGACATCAACACATTGCCTATAAACGAAAAACAGATCCAGGCGGTGAATTTGACTGGAACAGATACCTATTAAGCTTGAGAAACCACCGCTTACCCATGTCATTGTGAACTGCTGGAGCGCCTTTGAATTGACGAAAGGTGTTGTTTTTGAAATACATAAACTTTGTTATACACCTATACTTGCTAACAGAGCATCTTTTACAATGGGACTTTCCTATAATAGCCAAGTCCCGAAATACCTAAGTCCACACCGCGCTAGAATCTTTATGGGCGCCTCTAAAAATAGTGATTTTCTCGTGCGAGAAAGAAACCCCACGCTGAGAGCACAGTGTGTAAAGCATGCGCGAATTCGAACCAATGGATGATTTGGCTGCCGCGTAAAGGTCACAGAGCTTGAATCTATTTTAACGCCATAGATGGCCGAATCAGTAGAACATCAACAGCCTGTTAGGGATAGGCCCTATTTTAGCGGCTTTTCGCAGAACCCGAAAAGCTTAGGTGCTTTCCCACTTGCGCTGATGACAAATAATTTCAGAAAGCCGCCCACGAAGTAAAATGGATTTTTTCCTATGAGTAGAACCCCCTCCATTGAAGATGTCGACCCTCAGGAAACAGCTGAGTGGTTGGATGCGATAAAGTCACTTATTCAGGAAGAAGGGCGCGAACGGGCCTCCTTTATATTAAAACGTTTGGTAGACACGGCTAGACAGGAAGGCGTCGAATTCAAACGTGTGACAACGCCCTATATCAATACAATTCGGCTTGGTGATGAAGAACGAATGTCCGGCGATATGCACATGGAGCGTCGCGTTCGCTCCTTAATACGTTGGAACGCCCTGGTGATGGTTATGAGGGCGAATGAAAAAGACCCGGACCTAGGGGGGCACATCTCGACGTTTGCCTCTTCGGCAACACTCTATGATGTTGGCTTTAATTATTTTTTCAAAGGGCCTAATGAGCACTCGTCGGGAGACCTGCTGTATATACAGGGGCACTCTGCTCCAGGAATGTATTCGCGGGCGTTCCTTGAAGGGCGCCTGAGTCAAGAGCAGTTGGAGAAGTTCCGTCGTGAGGTCGATGGAGGAGGGTTGTCTTCTTATCCGCACCCTTGGTTAATGCCTGATTTTTGGCAGTTCCCTACCGTTTCTATGGGGTTAGGGCCTTTACAGGCTATTTATCAGGCTCACGTAATGAAATACCTCGATAACCGTGGGCTTATTAAAGCGGAAGATAGAAAAGTCTGGGCATTTTTGGGTGATGGTGAAACCGACGAGCCGGAGTCACTCGGGGCGATCTCTTTAGCTGGACGTGAAAAATTAGATAACTTGATATTTGTTGTGAACTGTAACTTACAACGCCTTGATGGGCCGGTGAGAGGAAACGGTAAAATCATACAGGAACTCGAAGGGGTTTTTCGAGGCGCCGGCTGGAATGTTATTAAGGTTATTTGGGGGCGTTTATGGGACTCATTATTAGCAAGTGACGAAGATGGCCTGCTCAAAAAACGTATGATGGAAGTGGTTGATGGTGAATACCAAACTTACAAAAATCGCGGTGGTGCCTACACAAGAGAACACTTCTTTGGCAAATACCCAGAGCTAAAGGCACGCGTTAGCCATTTAAGCGATGATGAATTATTTAGGCTTAATCGAGGTGGGCATGATCCCTACAAGGTGTTTGCCGCTTATGCAAAGG
>JAHRVS010000401.1 GCA_019090565.1 Gammaproteobacteria bacterium | reverse complement strand
AGTTTATACCCGCTTTCGAGGGGTTTACCGCCAACACTTGATTCCATCAATACTGCGTTCACTATATCCTTCCAATAGACCATTAGCAGGCTGTCAAAGCTCTACTGATCGGCCACCTTCGGCTTAGAAAGCTCGCTCAAAATGCGTATTTACAAGAGTAATTTCCGCCTTTCCGCTCGATTTTCCGTACACTTGGCTGACTTGAATCAATAGATTTTAACAACCTATTAGGGAACACTAATTCTGTTAGGGCACCGCTGTAAATTTGAGCCATGATACCTCTTGTCTTGGCTGCTTGTCACCATGCTAAAGGCTGTGTCCACGCGTTATTGCTGCGGTATTATGACTAGAAATAGTTCATGCCTACGCAGTAGCTTCGCAACACACTCCGCGTCCGCGCCTAAAGCAACTGACACGGAAACTGCTATCACGCTTGTTTATGCGTTCTAACCAGTTCCAATGAAAGATAAAGGCCTTTCTCACTCAACTGGCCTCCAAAATAAACGTTACCGGCCCATCGTTTACCAGACTCACCTGCATATCACTGCCAAACTCGCCTGTTGCAACTTTTGGCAGCCTGCTTTTAGCTTCTTTTACCCAGTATTCATACAACTCACATGCCAGAGCAGGCTGCGCTGCTGAACTAAAACTTGGACGCAGGCCTTTCTTGGTATCCGCTGCCACGGTAAATTGGGAGACTATCAATAGCTCACCACCGATAGATTTCAGGCTTAGATTCATCTTTCCGTCATCATCAGGAAAAATGCGGTAATCCAGTACTTTATTCAAAAGTTTATCAGCGGCCGATTGCCCATCATTTTTTTCTACGCCCAATAACACAAGCAAACCTCGCTCGATTTCCCCAACGCACTCTCCATTAACCACTACCGATGCGCGGTTCACTCGCTGAATAACTGCTCGCATGACTTATCACTATCCCTTGTTAACGTTTTCATCATAGAATACCTACTCACTTGCGCAACGATACCCCAAACTATGCATCAATCGCCACTGACAGTCTGGCGCTTTATCGATGGCAAGCCTGGTCACGAAAAGCAAAGCCAGGGCCTTATCCAGGGCTTGCAAGCATGCACTTCGCTTAACATAAGTACTATTCCACTACGAGGCTCCTTGCTTCAGCGCCTAAAAGAGGGGCGCCGCGCCTGCTCAACATTCTCAAAAGAAGCCCTCCCTCAACTACTAATAGGGGCCGGACACAGCACACACTTGCCACTATTGATGGCTCAACGTCAATATGGTGGCCATAGCATTATTTTAATGAAGCCCAGCTTACCCAGCCTCTTCTTTGACTTCGTTTTAATGCCCAAGCATGACCAACCTCATCAGCACCCCAACATTATTCCCACTGAAGGCGCTCTCGCACCCGCCAAGGTAGGCAGAAAACAGTCAAACAAAGGAATCATTCTAATCGGAGGACCCGACAAGCGTAATATTTGGGACAACAGCAAAATTAAGCAACAAGTGCAAGCTATCTGCAAAGCTCAGACGGGTATACAGTGGCAACTCTCTAATTCTAGGCGTACACCTGAAGATTTTTTAAAAGAAGGACTTAATATCAGTAATTTAAAAGTCATTGAATGGCAAAATACGCCCGCCAATTGGCTTATAGATCAACTTGCAGAAGCCAGTTATTGCTGGGTCAGCCAAGACAGCGTTTCTATGCTTTATGAAGCGCTTAGCGCACAATGTGCAGTGGGCGTTTTAGAGCTAACCAGAAAAAAGGGCAAGGACAAAATAGGCCAAAACTTAAAGCGGCTGATTAAAGAGGATACCCTCACTACCTTTTCAAGCTGGGATCAATCTAAGGCGTTACCTCGCTGCCCTCAGGTACTGGAGGAACACAAGCGGTGTGCCGAAATTATCCTAAAGCGCATTAATACTACCCAGTAAACAGCCTAGCAAACCTTTGCCAGCTTTATCGTAAACGAGCAATATTCACCTTACTGCAGCTGGCTTTCTATTCGAGTGAAAAAGCGCTACCAAGCTAGTTAAAATTCCAGCTGCGCGGTTGCTGACATAATAAAATCAAATTCTTCATCAAGAATCTGATTGGCTGCTCGAGCCATAAATATTTGCAAAGCCTTTGCCTGCTCTTCCCGCTCCATTTTATTGTAACGTGCTGTCCACTCTTTATCTTCCTGGATGTTTTTCAACACAATGGCACGCAGTTTTTCCTGAGTGGGAAATTCAGGCATTTCACACAGCAACTCGAACTCTTTTGAAGCGCCGCCACCTAACTTCATGCTTATTTTTTTAACTTCAACCTGAGAAACAATTTGCGTTACGGGCAATGATGCACCGGCCTTGATCCCCTCCCCCGTGGAGGAAAGGGCCGTCAACTGGCAGTAGCCCTTCTCTGCATCAAGCTCTTTATCCGAGTAAAGCACTCCATTTCTTTGGATATAAACGGTAGATTTATTCTTAAAATCCAAGTCTTTTTTGAAATTAAGGGCTCCGCCATAAGTGGATAGCGAAAAAAGAAACAAAGAAACAAAGATGGCGATTTTTTTCATTATAATTAGTCCAACTAGGTATTTTCAGGGTGTTTGAGTGACTTCAGGCGATTAAAACTGAGCCCCTCATCGGGAATCAGCAATACGGGAATATGAGGCCTATAGACATCGAATACAAATTCAATGGCATCACAGAAAAACTCAAATAATTTTCGTTCCAGAATCGCCAGTTTTTGTAGCACCGGCCAATGAGACACTGTATTAATTACAGCATAAAGTATCGGCCCAATAGTAATGGCGACGACATCCACCACGCAATACCAAGTCGCCACACCACTGGGTGGGTTCCCTTGCCCTATTCCAAAAACAGGGT
>JAHRVS010000400.1 GCA_019090565.1 Gammaproteobacteria bacterium | reverse complement strand
AGAGCATTTGCGACCAACTCGATATCCCCCTGCATACGGCTAATTTCGCAGCAGAATATTGGGACAATGTATTCGAACATTTTATAGAAGAGTACAAAGCCGGACGCACCCCTAATCCCGATATACTTTGCAATAAGGAAATCAAGTTTAAAGCCTTTTTGGATTATGCTATTGAGCTTGGCGCAGACTACATTGCAACCGGTCACTATGCGCAACGCTCTGATGATACCCCTACGCCCAAGCTGCTCAAAGGCGTCGACAACAACAAAGACCAAACTTACTTCCTTCACGCGGTCGGGGGAAAGCAAATTGCGAAAACCCTTTTTCCTATCGGCGCGATGGAAAAACCTGAAGTACGAAAGGTCGCTGAGGCCCTTAAATTCACCAACCATGATAAAAAGGACAGCACCGGAATTTGTTTTATCGGGGAACGCCGATTCAACGATTTCCTAGAGCGTTACATTCCTGCACAACCCGGTGAAATCATCACGAATGAAGGCACTCTCATCGGCCAACACCGTGGCTTGATGTTTTACACCCTTGGCCAAAGGCAAGGCATTGGCATTGGAGGCTTAAGCGATAGAAATGAAGACCCTTGGTATGTGGTTGGCAAAGATCTCGAAAACAACCATCTCATTGTTGCCCAAGGCAACAATCATCCTATGCTATTTTCTCAAGTACTCTGTTGCAGCAAAATCGAATGGGTATCAGGGAAGGCGCCTAGCCTCCCCCACACTTGTCATGCCAAGACTCGCTACCGCCAAACTGACCAAAAGTGTGTACTCAAGTTAAACGATACGAGCACCTATGAGGTCACCTTCGATGACAAACAACGCGCTGTTACACCGGGTCAGTACGTGGTTTTTTACGATGGCAACTGCTGCTTAGGTGGAGGAGTAATTGAATCTACCCGCTAATCCGGTATGCCCTACGCAGAAAATACCCTAGCACTAGGGAAAGGCACTTATGTTACAAAGGCCTGCTCAATTGTAATTGATGTTATGGCATTTTCCTGAAATTACCGCTCACCTAACCCTTCTATCTCCTATAATAAAAATCATATAGAGGAGATTTGCATGACCAACAGCAAACAGCAAGATAAAACACTCGCTTTAGCTGGCGTATTTCAAGCTGCTAATCTCGTCGACACCCTTTCCACCACAGGTCATGCTTCCGAAAAAAGTTTTACAGAATCCATCAGCAGTATATTTCAAACAGACCCCGTTTCAGTCTCAGACGTTTATGATACTGAGCACCAAGCTCAACTAGGGGTGTCAGCCTTAAAAGCGGCGTTGTCTCATTCTCACGACATCGCGGCTTCTCGACAACTTGCGTATTCGAAGTCGTTGATTCGCATTGAACGGGTCATCTCGCGTCACCACCAACTTCACACTCATATTAAAACGCGTATCGATCATTACAAACGCCATTTCGAGTTTTTTGAATCCGTTGCGAGTCACAGTATCATCTCCAAGCTTGGAAACTTGTATATTGATACAGCTGGCGCATCCAAGTATCGGGTGATTATACGCGGGCGGCCCTCCATGCTAATGTCAGCAGCACAAAAGGAAAAACTTTGTGCTGTGCTATTTGCAGGCATACGCTCCGCACACCTGTGGCGAGAGCTTGGGGGCAGCGAATGGGAGCTAATCTGTCGTAAGAAGCACATTCTGAATATTGCTGAAATATTGACTGCATCCAACAAGCACGCCAAAACACTACACGCTTAATGACAAAGAACCGCCCCTGTTGCACTTTTTCCACCTCAATCCTCTGCATGGCAAGCCCAAACTAGATGGCGATGTACTGGTGCCTAAGCTAAACCGACAAAGGGGCTACCGGTCGCTACACTCCGTATCAATTAGCCTGAGCACATTCATGGATTCTCTAATATACTTTTTGAAATACTTTGGAGTTTATCCATAGCCAGCACGTCATCTATTGCAAATTAAGGAGGAAACTATGGGACTTTTTTCGAAAGAACGGGCTGACCAAGCCCCTCTTCCAGTCGACCCGAGCAAACAAGATAATGGCAATATCAGTTTCGGGTCTGATGAGGGCTACCGGGATAAAAGCGACTCTCGCCTTGCGCTAAACTCCCAAAAATTGAAAGCCAACTATGGCATTAACGATGCGATAAAACTCCTCTCGAAGCTTTCTCATATCGATGACGATGTTAAAATCGTCGTGGCTAAAACGACCCTCGAATCGATGAATGTCGTTATCACAGATATTATTTCAGACGCCTCAAGTAAAGAAGAAAAAATCTCCACCCACGTCGCCAAGCTCAATGATGAAATTAGTGATTTAGAAGCCGATATCAAACAACGCAAAGACCAGATTTCTGCTCTGGAGAAAGACCTGTCTGAAACCAGGGGCGTAAGGGAGTGCTTACAAAAAGGGGAGCCAAAGAGTAAGCCTGTCGCTAAGAAAGAGCTCAAGCCAGAAAGCGGGGACACCAAACAGGCCGCAGAATCAAAGCCAAAATCAAGCGACCATTGATACAGCGCCTATCAACCAGGGCTTCTCAATCCGAGGCCCCTCAATTTAGTCCCGAGACACCCCGTTAATCTAATTGCTACCCGCCTCGAGAGATTTAAGCCTCGGGGCTTTCATTTTTATACAGCTCAATAAAATCAGCCAAAGCCTGTTTCGCTTCGTCTTTCGAGTCAAAAGGCCCTAACTCCTCCCCTTCTCTTAGCTTCGCAAACCACCCTCCTTCCTCACTATAGAAGCGGTCTGAACGGTAATAAGTTTTCGTGCCTGATTCTTCGCCGCTGCGTTTTTCGGTCATAGTCTACTGTCTCAGTTTCTCTGTGATGTCTCAATTATAGTTAACAGGCGCTCTTCTGGGGGCAGGACACAAAAAGCAACACGTTCTGCGCGCCGAGAAGGCTCGCTGGGGCAGGCCATGCCTATTGCTGGTATTTCCTTAACAAGCTTAGCCGCTCATTTCATACCAACAAGCGGCACCCAAAATAATAAATTGCCCGCTTTCCACACTTCCATGTTTGGT
>JAHRVS010000399.1 GCA_019090565.1 Gammaproteobacteria bacterium | reverse complement strand
TGTCCCTGAGATTTGAGTAAGTTGAGTAGGTCTTTCAAGGCCAATCCTCCAAGATAAATCTATTAGTTAACGCGCTTTAGCTATGTATGTTCTTGTCCAAAAGCAATCTTATTAATCGCTCTCAAGCTCCATATCAATACCCAATGCTCGTATTTCTTTTACTAGTACGTTGAAGGATTCTGGCATGCCAGGGTCCATACTATGATTACCATCTACTATGCTCTTATAGACTTTGGTTCGCCCTTGCACATCATCAGATTTCACTGTCAGCATCTCCTGAAGCGTATAAGCAGCGCCATAAGCCTCAAGCGCCCATACTTCCATCTCTCCGAACCTCTGGCCACCAAACTGTGCTTTACCACCGAGCGGCTGCTGGGTAACCAGGCTATAGGAGCCGGTAGAGCGCGCATGCATTTTGTCATCAACCAGGTGATTCAACTTGAGCATATACATGTAGCCAACGGTTATTTTGCGCTCGAAGGCCTCACCTGTACGGCCATCATGCAATGTCATCTGACCACTTTCTGGCAAGCCAGCGAGGCCAAGCAAGGTTTTGATCTCGCTTTCCTTGGCACCATCAAAGACTGGTGTCGCTATAGGCACGCCGCCACGAAGGTTGTCAGCTAGGCTCAACAAGTCCTCATCATTAAAGGAGTCTAGGTCTTCGATTCGCCCTCCCGTCGTATTGTAAATCTTGCGCAAATATTCGCGAATATCATCTGCTTTCTGCTTAGCATCGAGCATATTGGAGATTTGTTCACCCAGACCCTTTGCAGCAAAACCAAGGTGTGTTTCGAGAATCTGCCCGACGTTCATTCGCGATGGAACCCCAAGTGGGTTCAAACATACATCAACTGGGACTCCGTTTTCATCGTATGGCATATCTTCAACAGGCATTACTGCGGAAATAACACCTTTGTTTCCGTGCCGACCAGCCATTTTATCACCCGGCTGAATACGCCTTTTAATTGCAAGGTAGACTTTAACAATTTTTAGTACGCCGTGAGCGAGCTCATCACCACCTGTTAGTTTGCGTCGCTTATCTTCAAACCTTTCGTCCAGCACTTCCTGCTGCTGCTGGAGGAACTCTTTGGTTTTATCAAGTTGAAGGGCAACTTTGTCATCTAAAACACGGATTTCAAACCATTTTTCAAGTGGCAGCTCGTTAAGCTCGTTAAGCGACAGCGGCCCCTTGCCAAGACCGGCCCCACCAAGCACCTCTGTACCAACTAAAACAGCTCGTAGGCGATCTTTGGTGACCTCTTCAAAAATACGGAGTTCGTCTTTTAGATCTTTACGGTAGTCATCAAGTTGTGTTTTTTCGATGTCTAAGGCGCGCTGGTCTTTCTGTACACCATCACGGGTAAACACTTGCACATCAACAATGGTTCCTTTAACGCTAGAAGGAACGCGTAGAGAGGTATCCTTCACATCAGACGCCTTCTCGCCAAAAATAGCCCGCAGAAGCTTCTCCTCAGGGGTGAGTTGCGTCTCACCCTTAGGCGTTACTTTACCAACCAGAATATCGCCTGCAGCAACCTGCGCGCCAATATAAACGATTCCCGACTCATCCAGTTTGGACAGCGCTGCTTCGCCGACATTAGGGATGTCGGCGGTTACTTCCTCTGCACCGAGTTTGGTATCTCGCGTCACACAGGAAAGCTCCTGTATGTGGATAGTCGTGAATCGATCTTCTTTCGCCACACGCTCGGAGATTAAAATGGAATCCTCGAAGTTGTAGCCATTCCAGGGCATAAAGGCAACGCGCATGTTCTGCCCAAGCGCCAGCTCACCCATATCAATGGAAGGACCGTCGGCCATAATATCGCCACGCGCAACCGAGTCACCCACTTTCACCAGCGGCTTCTGATTTATGCAGGTATTCTGGTTTGAACGGGTATATTTTGTCAGGCCATAGATATCTACACCGGCCTCACCTTCAACAATTTCATCAGGGTTAGCCCGAATAACAATTCTACCTGCATCAACATTGTCCACGATTCCACCGCGATCTGCGACGATACATACGCCTGAATCGCGCGCTACGCTCGCTTCCATGCCGGTGCCAACCAATGGCTTTTGACTAATGAGAGTTGGGACAGCCTGACGCTGCATGTTTGAGCCCATGAGCGCTCTGTTCGCATCATCGTGCTCAAGGAAAGGGATTAAGCTTGCTGCAACGGAGACCACCTGACGTGGAGAAACGTCCATATAATCGACGTCAGCAGGCGTTTTCAAAGTGAACTCACCAAGATGGCGCACTGAAACCAAGTCGTCTGTCAGTTGCTTATTGTCATCCATCTTTGCATCGGCTTGCGCTATGATGTGATTACCTTCTTCAATCGCCGACAGATACTCAATGTCATCAGTGACCTTGCCATCTAACACTTTGCTATACGGCGTTTCAAGGAAACCGTAATCATTGGTGCGCGCGTATGCGGCAAGGGAGTTAATCAAGCCGATATTCGGACCTTCAGGCGTCTCAATAGGACAAACACGGCCATAGTGTGTGGGGTGCACATCTCGAACTTCAAAGCCGGCTCTTTCTCGAGTTAAACCGCCAGGCCCAAGAGCTGATACACGCCTTTTGTGAGTGACTTCAGATAGAGGGTTATTTTGATCCATAAACTGAGAGAGCTGGCCAGATCCAAAAAATTCCTTTATCGCAGCAGATACAGGCTTAGCATTAATCAGATCCTGCGGCATGAGCCCTTCGGACTCAGCAAGACTTAAGCGCTCCTTAACCGCGCGCTCTACACGCACAAGGCCCACTCGAAACTGATTTTCAGTCATCTCACCGACAGAACGGACTCGGCGGTTACCCAGGTGATCGATATCATCGACCACACCTTTACCATTTCGAATGTCGACAAGCGTCTTCAGTACATCAACAATATCTTCCCTAGAAAGCGTACCTTCACCTGTCTCAGTTTTTCGGCCCAGGCGTCGATTGAATTTCATCCTGCCCACTACGGATAAATCGTAGCGCTGCGAGGTGAAAAATAAACCTTTAAACAGAGTCTCGGCCGCATCCTTTGTTGGCGGCTCACCCGGACGCATCATGCGATAAATTTCTACGAGGGCCTCAAGGTCATTGCTAGTCGGGTCCACTGTCATCGTGTTAGAGACAAAAGGACCTCGATCAAGCTCATTGATGTAGAGAGTTTGAAATTCTTTTACATCTGCTTCAGTTATTTTCTCAAGCACCTCTTCTGTTAGCAGTGTATTGCAAGGCACCAGTATCTCACCCGTTTCCAGGTCAACGATATTTTTGGCCAACATTTTGGCGCCCAAATACTCTGGGTTTACCGCGAGGTGGCTCATTTTGGCTTTTGTTAACTGTCGAACATGCCGGGCGGTAACACGGCGACCCTGCTCAACGATTACACTGCCCTTTGAGTCAGTAATATCAAATGCAGCGGTTTCACCTCGAAGTCTCTCTGGAATGAGTTCAAGCTTGAACTCCCCGTCTTTGACAAGAACGGTATTCGTGTCGTAAAACATATCCAGAACTTCTTCGGCCTCGTAGCCTAGGGCACGAAGTAAAACCGTTGCAGGTAGCTTTCTTCTTCTGTCTATTCGAACGTAAACCAGGTCCTTATGGTCAAATTCAAAATCGAGCCAAGAGCCACGGTATGGAATAACCCGAGCGGAATATAACAACTTACCAGATGAGTGGGTTTTACCCTTATCGTGATCAAAGAAAACACCAGGAGACCGATGCAACTGAGAAACGATAACTCTTTCGGTGCCGTTAATAACAAACGTGCCGTTATCCGTCATCAGGGGCAGTTCGCCCATATATACTTCTTGTT
>JAHRVS010000398.1 GCA_019090565.1 Gammaproteobacteria bacterium | reverse complement strand
TGAATGAAGATGGTTCTAACCGAGCGCTTTATCCGGGTTTTGCCCATGAGTATGCCGCTCGAATAAAAACATTCGACCCTATCGAGTACAAAATCACTTTGAACGAAAGAGCTACTAATAAGCCTATGTTGGAGGCGGTTGGCTAGCAGGCTATTTAAGCTCACTGAATCGAGACCGCTACAAGGCAAAAAGTGGGCAAACCCTGCTTTTTCAGTGGCAGGCTCAAGTCCGAAGTGCTTAATAATTTAAGCTCTAAAAAAGCCATGTATTCAGCCATTAAATTGGCTGAATACATGGGATGGCAAGGGTGGCCAGCAAGGGGGCACCCATAAAAATATCGATATAATAAAATAAGCTAGCAGTCGGCGTTGATCCTCCCCCGATAAAATGAACATCAAACTTGTTAGATATTGGGTCCGTTAAAGCGGGGAAATTTTATTTATGGACGACAGCCAATAATCACATTGCCAAGCATACTCAAAACCAATTCATTGGCCGCATTGAACATTTCTATTTGTAATTTAGCCAAACCACGGTCTGGCTTTTTCTCAGATTGTTTCGTACTGACAACCGTTATTTTTCCAGTTAAAACATCACCACCAAATACAGGCTTAACAAACCTTAGCTCATCCACGCCTGGTGATGCCATACAAGCAGCCGACCCTAAAAAACCATCGACCACCAACCTGTTACACAGACTTGCTGTATGCCAACCACTGGCAATTAAGCCTCCAAACATTTCACTTGCTACACCTTCATCTAAATGGAAGGCTTGCGGGTCAAATTTTTCAGCAAAACCTATAATGCTTTCTTTTGTGATATCAAGAGACCCCAGTTCAAATTCTCGCCCATCATTTAAATCTTCCAAATAAAACATTTTTAATCCTCCTTATCGGCAAATGGTTACGAGCGCAGTCATGGTAGAGTACCTTATTCTTAGGCCTCTGCCCCTCACTCCAGGCCAAATCAACAATGCGACTACATCTCAATGTACTTAATTCAACACCCGAGGACGCGTCAAGCGTTTTCGCACATACCGACTCACCCCCCACACCACAATAATAACCGTTGGCACGCTTATACCAATCGTCAGTGGGAGATTAATGTCTACCCACCCACCATCTCTAATCGCAGTTACGGCGATACGAATCAAACCAACCAGGGCAAAACTAATGGCAGCTACCGACATACCTTCAACCATTTGCTGAAGCCGTAATTGAATTTCACTACGCTGATTCATGGACGCCAGTAAACCCTGATTTTGCTCTTTGAGGGTTAAATCGACGCGAGTATTCAGCAATTCGCCCGCACGGCCGATGCGGTTCGACAAATCTTCCAACCGGCGATGCGCTGATTCACAGGTGCGCATTGCGGGGGTCAGGCGTCGCATAAGAAATTCGGGAATACTCTGTACCCCTTCAACCTCATCCAACTTGATATAGGCCATTCGGCTTGATACAAGCTCGTAATAGGCGCGCGTGGCACCAAAGCGATAATTGGTGTCAGAATGAAAGCGTTCAACCTTTGCGGCAAGGGTTGTTAACTGCTTCAGTAGTTGTCGCTCATCTTCGCCGCGCTGGATGTCGGAAATCTGCGCATTGATTTGGGCGAGCTCTTGATCCATGGCGTTTACGCCCGCACTCACCACACGTGCGATAGGGAGCGCCATCAATGCCATAACCCGGTAAGTTTCAATTTCTAGTAAACGCTGCACCAAACGCCCGGATTGGCAGGGGTTCAAGCTTCTTCGATGAACCAGCACTCGGCTGAAATGGTCGCTGTGTAAACGAAAGGACGTCCATACCGTTGCTAGGTCATCCTCAGTGTAGCCACCTATTAAACGTTGCCCCTCGAAAAGGGGTTTTATATCCTCTTTGCGCGTCGATATATTTTGCTCATCGATAACGAGCAAATGGACCCCCACCACAAGCTTCCCAGGAAGCGCGCTCAGCCAAGACTCTGGCACCATTTCCAGCGCGGTTTTATCGAAGTTTTCCTCGCCTCCAGCAGGGGTGATAATGGTATAAGTGGAAAATTCCGTGTGCTTTTCCCACCGTACTTCAAAACCTCCAAAGTCCTGGTAGTAACAAGAGGAAGCCTCCCCCGGAGGGTTTCCGCTATAGCGTTTGCCGAGTTCCGCCAGAGCTTCGTATTCTTCTTCTATGTCATGCCCTTCATTGAGCAATGCGAGGTGGGACACCTTAACCGGCGATGGCAACATAGGAAAAGGCCGCGTATGGAGCTCTTGATAGAGGTCCTCGCGTAACTCATGGATATCAAAGATGCTGGATGTTTTACCTGACCCCAAAAAGCTCATAAACGGCTCCTACTTCGACCTGCATTCATTTCTTGCGCTAACTAAAAAGGGGCTGGAGTATATATGGGATTGACGAAAGAACAAAATTCACACTAAACAGCATAGCTTGAACCCTGTTTGATTCTTGCGCAAGATCAAGTCAAGCGGCCATAAGAAAGATCGTTTCGCTATAGAATTTAAATAGAGTGAAGGGAAGAGCTCAGAATTTTAATGAAAAGTTCAAAATTCGGAATGAATCAATCTTAGTTACGCTATTTATCAGCCCGATCATGGCCAGCACCGCACCAGCAACGAATTGCGCAAATCCGGTGTGTTCGTATCGGGTAAGTAGACACAACCTGGGTTCGTCACAACTTGGAGAACTTTAAGGGCCGCCTGAAAGCCCTTGAAGAAAGGGTTGCTAACGAAGGTATTATTCTCAGCGAGGTGCACACGGTCAGCGTGGCCTGAAACTGGGTGTGGCTTGCCCCGTTTCTTTTTAAACAATGGCCCAAAGTTTTCACGTTTATGAGGAAATGTTTCAAATTCGCCTTGAATCGCATTTGTTATTTTTTGCACTGCCTCATTGGTCTTATAATGCAATGACATTTTCATCCCATTGATACGTGAAATATCTATCGCTTTTCCAGAGCCTTGTACATGCCTGCTTGGCATTTTATGCGAATCATTCGCTGATGAGAGATATATTTTTGTTATAGATATTTGGTTTTACACAGTGCTTTAGCGCGTTAGTGATTTTTTGGTCTACAAATTTATTCACGGATTGTGAAAACTCGATTTTATCGCCATTTATACTTACTGGCAGTTGTGGCATTTTTTTCCATATGGGCGCTCTGGGTAATATTCTCCGGAATATGCAAGACTGGGTGAAGGAGCGCGAGTCCGGCTCTATTAAGCAGATGAAGGGCAGCGTTTGTCAGCAGCACGCCAAAACCCGGTGACTTACGAGCACGCTAATTACCTGGCGGTGATGGATAGCTGCTTAATCGCCGAAGTCGACTAAACCTTATCCAACTCGCCCATCATCCTAGAAACCTCAGTTGGGCGCGAAAAAGATGTGCAAGATATTGGCGCACATAGGAACAATAAAAATTCGTGGTCACCTTATTGGGCGTAAGCGCCGTAATACAGCTGGAGATGAGAACTTTTTAATATTTTCTAGGTGCGTCAAGAGCTCGCCTAAAAGCGCCTACTCTTGGCGTGCAGATCTTCGTGATCCAACTGAGGTTTTTAGGATCATAGCCTCAGCCTTATGTGGACTTTCGCAACCGCTGTTCTACCTCCAGCACATGCTGGGTAGTGGCCAGTACGGTATCGGGATTGAGGCTCATGGCGTCAATCCCGATCTGCACTAGATACTCGGCCATCTCAGG
>JAHRVS010000397.1 GCA_019090565.1 Gammaproteobacteria bacterium | reverse complement strand
GTGCAAAAGATTATGTGCTTGAAATGAGTCGTCCAGAAGCAGGGCTTCATCATGCCACGGAGAGTGCCCTTCGGCATGTGGTCGGTAGTACCAGCATGTCTGATGTTATTACTGAAGGCCGTGAAGTGATGGGCCAGCAAGTACATGTGCGTCTTCAAAACATACTAGACCGCTACCATTCTGGACTGGAAATTAGAAAGGTTAGTATTCAGGATTCAGATCCGCCAAAAGCCGTTAAGGCCTCATTTGATGACGTTATCAAAGCGAAAGAAGACAAAGAACGTTTGAAGAATGAAGCAGAAAGCTATGCAAACAGTGTTGTTCCTGAGTCGCGTGGATACGCACAAAGACAGTTTGAAGAAGCCAGTGCGTACAAAGAAGAAGTCGTAGCGCGTGCTCAAGGTGAAGCGAGCAGATTTAAACGAGTACTAATAGAGTATGAAAAAGCACCTAAAGTCACTCGGCAACGATTATACCTCGAGACGATGGAGTCGGTTCTAAGTAATACCACTAAAGTGATGGTTGACGTAGACGGTGGTAATAATATGATTTACTTGCCTCTCGATAAAATCATGAGTCAGTCGCAAAATACCAACCGAAACCAATCACCTATCTCTGTTGACCCTGAAGCTGTTCAAAATGCGATTCGAAAGAGTTCAGGTTTAACTGATCGAGCGCGAAATATCCAAGATATGAGAAGAAGGGAGTTACGCTAATGAGCCCGAAAACAATATTTAGTTTAATAATTGTGGGTGGAGTGTTGTCCATTTTATCATCATCTTTATATGTCGTTCAGGAGGTTGAGCGAGGTGTGAAGCTGCGTTTTAAGGAGGTTGTCGATGACGACCTTGAACCAGGCCTTGCACTCAAAATTCCATTTGTTGAGCAAGTCATGAAATTTGATGGGCGTGTACAAGTGCTCGATGCGCCGCCAGAAGAATACCTGACGCAAGAGAAAAAACGTTTACTGGTTGACTCATACATCACCTGGAAAATAAGTAACGTTAAAAATTACTATACCTCTACAGGTGGTGGGAGCATTCGTAATGCTTCTCGCCTATTGGCTCCTCGCGTCAATAACGGTTTGCGAGATAAATTTGGCCTTCGAACTGTGCATGAAGTGGTATCAGGTGAGCGTGAAGAGCTTATGGTGGAGTTAACCTCTGAAATAAATCAATTTACGGAAGATGAGTTAGGCATCACCATTCTCGATGTTCGTGTTAAAAAGATTGAGCTGCCAGCTGCAGCGAGTGAAGCGGTTTATGCTCGCATGAGGGCTGAGCGAAACAGAGAGGCCCGAGAGTACCGCTCTACAGGTAAAGAACTTGCAGAAGGAATTCGTGCTGATGCAGATCGCCAGGAACGGGTTATTCGAGCAGAGGCTTACCGTGATGCTGAGAAGGTTCGTGGTGAAGGGGATGCCCTTGCATCTGGTATCTATGCCGATGCCTACTCAAGCAATTCCGAGTTTTATAGTTTTTACCGCAGCCTTGATGCTTATAGGAAATCCTTTAGCTCCAAAGATGATTTGATTGTTCTGAAACCAGACAGCGAATTCTTTGGTTATATGAAGGCAAGCAAGCCCAACTAGCGCGTCACTATTTGTAGCGATGCCTTATTTTAAAAAGGCGGGATTATTATCCCGCTTTTTTTTGCTTAATTTTTAGTGCTAGCGCTGAAAATGGGTGCTTTTATTCAGACTTGATCCTTCAAAAGGCCGTTCAGTTTTCGAGATTGGAAGCGAGGCCTATATAAGTGATGACTTTAAGACGAAAAAATAACATTAAAGCACCGCTTAAAACGATTGAGGTGGGTGGCGAAGAATTCGATGCAGGTTGCCGAGGAAAAAATAACAGAGCACTGGGATACGTAAGAGACTATTCCGCCTCGAGCAGAATGGAAAAATGACAACGGTAAATTTCAGATAGTACGAACAAATGTCACGGGCAGCCCTCATGCCTCTTTTTATGCATAAGAGCGAGGCAACCTATTGCCTCCGGTTTAACTTACTAAGGAGCTTCGTGCTGCGGGTAAACTGACCAATCCGGCACCAATCTTGCTCAACTTACTTTGAAGCTATTAAACGTCAAAGTTTTAGGTTGAAGCGTATGAATCTACCAGGCACATCTCAAATTTCGGGTGGTATTTCAAAATCACCTTTGTCCAGAAAGAAGACGAGTTCTGCGGCCCGGCGAAAGCCAATCGATGCCAATCAAGTTATTGATATTAATAATGAAAAGTTTTCTGTTTTTGAAGAAACGGACTTTATCTCGTTTGTCGAAAAAGAAATCAGCTTCAAAGAAGAGCTCGCTGGAAATGTATTTCAAAAACAGCTTTCTGACCACTTGAATAGAAAGGTCGGCCAGCTCTTTGACGGAATTCGCGAGGAAATTGAGAACACGAATCGTCGCTTGGGGCGTGCTGCGTCGATGTATAATCCCAATACATTGTCTTTTGAACAAAAAATTTCCAACACCTCTTTTTTCTACTTGTCACGTATAAATCATGCGATTACTGCAATTGCTTACCAATCAGGGCTTAATTTTGCCCTTAATGAAACCACTCGCGTACGAGAAGCCATTAATGAAGGATTCTCATCCTCCCTGTCAGAAATCTCTGGTATGGGAATTTTAAATAATGAAATGAAAGCCGATTTTGCCAAAGCCAGGCACACAATGGAAGGTGGCTTGATTAGTAATGTGGTTAAATTATTAATAGTGGATTTAGATAAATCCATCGTTCAGCCTACTATTGATGCGGCTGAGGGTTTGGCTGAGCATTACCAATTAGCGGACCTTGATTTTACGACGTTATTATTTGAAAAATACGTAAAACAGTCACTTGGAAAACCAAAACACTCCCCAAGCAAGAGTATTCAGCGTGCTATTGAGGGGGGGGAAGCATCGGTTTTTAACATCCAACCCCATACGGGGTCGAGCGTTGAGCTATATTTGGCGAACGAAAATAAACTACCAAACATAGAGCATTGGTTCGAATGTTCTGGCAATGATTTTATCTTGTTATCAGTTCAAAAAAACCGGCACATTAAACTCTCGGCTTGCCTTCATGGCGATTTAGGTCAAGGCGAAATTGAGGCAATCGAAATCTTGTTGCAACGCTTTGTACTGCTGAGTGATGTTTACTATGTTAGCCGAGTGGCGAAGGCCTTCTCTATCGCCGTTAATCATGGCTACAGTGGGGATGAGCTAGTAGCGTATTTATTGGATGGACACCGTAAACTTTACCAGAAAAATATTAATATATACCACGATGTCGCGACAAGCTTGAACAGAACAGGCACCGATGACAGTTTTAGAGAGCTGTCCCAGTTAGAGGTGTTTGTGCAAAACCTTTATAAGTTGATGGTATTTTCCAGGGAGCTCGGCATTCAGGACAGCGATCAATTCGTGGTTGATATAATTGATACCCTTACTCGCTACGATGACCGGCAGAATTTCGAATTTTTCCGTTCTGAATTTTCCGGGAGGTTTGTGACAGAGCACCTTGTAACGGGAATAAATGAAGCGGGAGGTTTTTAGCGTAAAGCAATGGAGCTTAAAACAGCTATTATTAGTAACAACAAGCGACTATTCACAAGGTTGGTGAATTAATAGGGCTTATTGTCTGCTAGGCAGCCAGCTTGAAAGCTGATTACCACCACGGCACTTATTTTTTTTTGTGTATAACCTTTAGGCTATTCGAAAATATGGGCGTATTCTTCCTACTTCTTGGCGCATCAATTTATGCCACTGCATCGTTGATGTATATATCACGGGTGTTTCGTGATCAGAAAGTTGTGGCGTTAATTCTACTTCTATTTCCCCCTTTTATTTTTATACATTTCATATTACAAAGGTTTAAATTTGGTTTGCTTGTGTCGCTTCAAGTATTGGGGTTGGTGGCGCTGTGTGCGGGAACAGTGAGTGAATACAGCGAGGAAGTCGTAGCTTTTACAGGCATTGACTTGCCATCCCTTATTTACGATGAACCCGTTACGCATAGCGTGCTTCGAACAGCTAAACCTAGGCTTAGTGCGCCAAAGCTGACTCCTAAGTTACGTATAAAAAACTCTAATGCTGACTCATCGACGCAAATTAGGCCTGTCGATGTAAACATAGGGGAGCAAGCTACTGACGTGCCAGCAGGTATGGATGGGGGTAGAACTGAGCAAGTCCGCCAAGTTGAATTACTTGATCCAGGTCTGCAAAACCCGACTACTTCTCCGGAAGTAATCGGGTTGGAGGCATCAGGGGGCAGAGCCTTGAATGAAAAGCCGCTCCCTAGGGTGCTTCTTATTCCTGAGTCGAATGACTCAGGTGCGACGTGGGAAGATGACGAAGAAAGCTATTCATTTGGTGAGGATGATGACGGCAAACTTGGCAGTATTCGTGCCCACAATGAGAGCAATGAGAGCAATGAGAGCAATGAGAGCAATGAGAGCAATGAGAG
>JAHRVS010000023.1 GCA_019090565.1 Gammaproteobacteria bacterium | reverse complement strand
GCCATTCGCCCTTGGCTGATTTTTTCTCATCAATCAGCCGAAGCGGGGCACCGCCATATTTTGCAGGCCCTCGATGCCAAACCACTCTTAGATTTGAACATGCGCTTGGGAGAAGGCAGTGGCGCTGCCGTCGCGCTGCCCCTTTTAAAAACCGCCTGCCTGCTGCATAACAACATGGCAACCTTTGCCCAAGCAGATGTTTCACAAGGCCAATAAGCCTAGCAGGGTGTTGAAACACTACTAATTCCCGCTCCCCAATAAGCGCCAAGGGCTTGCTAACAGGAACCTGCCGATGCCCCACACACACAAATGCGTGACCCTCGATTTGCTTCGCCATGGCGAAGTCAGCGCACCGCCAGCTTTTTTTGGTGCGACGGATATAGCTCTGAGCCCTTTGGGCCAAGAACAAATGCACAGCGCTATCAGACTCGGTGAATTACAGGCATCGCAAGCACCTTGGGATCGCATTATTAGCTCCCCCTTACAACGCTGCTGGCGTTTTGCCGAGCAGGTGTCTGCACAATTAAACGTCCCAATGGAAATTGAACCCGACTTGAGAGAAATACACTTTGGTCAATGGGAAGGCTTAAGCGCCCAAGAATTAGGACAACGCGACCCAGAAGGGTTTCAGGCCTACATAGACAGCCCCCTCGAATATACGCCGCCACAAGGAGAAAAACTGGCCGATTTTCGAAGGCGTGTCTCCGAGGCGCTGCATAAGATAAAGCATGCCCACTTTGATCAGCGTGTGCTTCTTATCGCCCACAGCGGCGTGATTCGAAGCACCCTGTGTGATGTACTCAGAGCTCCAGCAGACACGCTTTTTTCACTGAAATGCCCTTATGCCTGCTACAGTCAGATTCAGTATTTTTATCACCCACAACAGCAAAGCGACCAACTTGTTACCTACAATAGCCGCCTGGAGATAAGCCGCCCTTGAGTCCTTTCTGGATTGCGCTGCAGTTCCTCACCACTGTGCCCACGCCGAAAATAAATAGCTATCGCGACCAGCAGATGGGGAGGTCGGTACTGTACTACCCCCTCGTTGGCCTGCTGATTGGCCTCATTTTATGGGCCAGTGCACACATCATTACCCAAGCAAGCGCTGACATGACCTATGGTGAATTACTCAGTGCAGCCTTGGTGCTTACCGTTTGGGTAGCGCTCACTGGCGCCCTGCACATTGATGGACTCGCCGATTGCGCTGATGCGTGGATGGGCGGGCTCGGCGATAAAGATAAAACCTTTGCCATTCTCAAAGACCCCACCAGCGGCCCTATTGCTGTCACCACTATATGTTTAGCGTTATTGCTGAAGTGGCTTTGCTTGAGCGTATTGCTGGCGTCCTCCCATGCCATTTACCTGGTATGGGTTCCACTACTGAGTCGCGGTGGTATATTGGTGTTTTTCTTATCCTTACCTTATGTGCGCGACCAAGGCATTGCTGCGACAATGGCGCGGATATTGCCTCGAAAGACTGCGATTGGCCTATGTGGCCTGCTTGGGGCGTCTTTGCTCGTATTAAACACCTTGGGAGTTGTGCTGCTGATCGCCCTTTCGTTATTATTCCTATTTTTTCGTCGCCACTTACTCAAGCGCCTCGGTGGATTCACTGGCGACACCCTCGGTGCCTGGGTAGAGTGCTCAGAACTGCTGCTACTTCTTTGTGTCGTATTTACGGTGGTCTAAGTCCAGAAATAAGTCAGGCAGACAAATCCAGCAGACAGAGTAGAGGCGTAAAGAGCATGACAAAAGGAACCTGCAGATATAGCCTATAAGTAAGGAAGTCGCTATAATTGGCGCCTTGAAAAAACACGGCAAACAATCAGCCGTTAAACACCTTCAATTACTCCCCTTTTTTAGGGCCCGTAGCTCAGTTGGTTAGAGCAGTGGACTCATAATCCATTGGTCGAGTGTTCGAATCACTCCGGGCCCACCACTTCCACCACCGAACGTATCCTCTTTATTTAAGCTTGGCGCCGGCACAGCCGTAACGTGATGCCACTGTGATACCAAGCTTAGCGCGCTGTTAAAGAAGTGTTACCAGCTATAGGTACTGCAAATATTCCCCTCTAACAAGCAGACCTGGAACTCTGAGCAACTCAGATAAGTCACACTGGCCGCAACACTGTCTACTCCCGTCACCGTTAACGCACCGGTGCTGGGTACGCCCGCAGGGCAATCGAACATCAATGAAGTGGTGGTCGCAATTTCAACAAAACCCAGGTCAGGGTCATAAACCGTCGCGGTCACATCCCACCCGATACTGTCTGACCCGGTCACCTCTACGTCAGAAATGCGGTAAGTTCGACCATCCAAACCAGCAAAATCGGCCTGTACCGAACAGGTCTGCACATCCGTACAAGCAATCGTCAGGCTTTCAATCGTCTCTACCACCTGAGTACCATCTAATTCGGTATAGGCAACTGTCAAATTTTGGTACACGGTGGTAAAGCCTCCACCACCGGTAAAGGTAATCGTAGCCAGACCATCGATGGTCGTTCCTGCTTCTTCTCGGCAATCACGAAACTCTAATTCAATGGTACCACTCTCAGGAAACGCCTGTTCAGCATCTAATCCGGAGTTTGGGTCAATGTTATTTGCGAGGCTGTCGTCAGCGGCAATCACCATCGAGCCAGAGACGGCACAGGCTTGCTCCTCCTGAAAGGCGCTTGGCAAGCCGCTTCCAGAAAGAGTTTCCAGTGCACCTGGGAGCACCGCTTTGACCGCCTCGTCGACGTATTCGTAATTTGTACTGCTCCCAAACGCCGAAGGAAACGAAGATAATTCAGAGCCTGTCGTGGCTTCTGCTGCCCCTTCTGTGGCACTGCGAGCAAGCTGCTCGGAGGTATCCGTCGACAAACTGGCTTGGGTTCGTGTGCCACCGTAAGACGTTACACCTCCGCCCCCGCCCCCATCACCTCCACCGCAGCCAACAAGTGAAATTAAAGCGCACAGAGGGAGCACGTAAATTGATCGTCTCATAATTAAACACCCGTTAAAATGAAGGAGGGAGCGCCTCTCACACCGCGCGCCCTAGAAACATTGTAATCCAATGTATTAAAGAGCAAGGCGCATCACTATGTGTATTTTGTAAGCGTGCGAGCCAAGTCACGTAATTTACGAAAGCCCTGAAAAAACGGGCCTAAAAAACCATTTTCACCCTTGTCTCAAAAGAATAGCTTTATACCATTGGTAAAAAGGGTGTATCTTCTAGCCGATCTGAATTCCGCTTCCCGTCAGCCGGATTATTTTTAGTTTTGTAGGAACCATCATGGCACTAAAGCCGACCATTCATAAATTCAATATCAGCCTGTCCGACTTGAATCGAGATTATTACGATTCGCTCAATTTGACGGTCGCGCAACACCCCTCGGAAACCACTGAGCGCATGATGTCTCGGATATTGGCCTTTTGCCTGAACGCTCAAGAAGCCTTGGTCTTCACCAAAGGGCTTTCCGATCCAGACCTCCCCGACATTTGGAAACACACACTTGATGACCAGTTGGCCCTGTGGATAGACCTCGGCGAACCCGCCGTAGACCGAATAAAAAAAGCCTCTCGCGTCGCTGCCGAAGTAAAGGTGTATAGCTTTAATAGCAAATCGGATGTGTGGTGGGCACAAAACAAAACCAAATTTGCCATGTTGAAAGCGACGGTTATTCAGTTTAACCACCTAGAGATACAAGCCCTGGCAAAACTGGCAGAGCGCACCGTGACCTGCTCGATCACCATCACAGGGGACTCCGCTTACATCGCCACTGAAACAGGAGAATGTGAAATAAACTGGGTCAATCTGCAACGATAATGTAACCTTACAACAGACTAAAACCCGATATCCTTCACTTCGCAATGGCAGTTTTGAACCACACCCCTTACATTCCCATAAAAAATGATAGAATCCGCAGATGAGTAAAATTTCAGCCGTCTGCTAAAATCCTACCAACCCTTTCCTAACTACCCACTTTACAAAGGACGCAATGAAAGTACCAAAACGCCTTCAACCCCTCGTTGAAGAAGGCTTAATTAACGAAGTGCTCAGCCGCCTCATGAGCGGCAAAGAAGCAGATATCTATATTGTTAAATGCGGTGAAGAAATTCGCTGCGCCAAGGTCTATAAAGACGCCGTCAATCGCAGCTTTAAAAAGGCAGCACAATACCAAGAAGGGCGCAAAGTTCGTAGCGGCCGCCGTGCTCGTGCGATGGAAAAACGCTCTGCGTATGGCCGTAAACAACAAGAAGAGGTCTGGCAAAACGCAGAGGTGAATGCCTTATCTCGCCTTGCTGAAGCCGGCGTTCGCGTGCCCACTACTTACGGTTGTGTGGACGGTGTACTGCTCATGGAGCTGGTAACCGATGAAGACGGAGAGGTCGCACCTCGCTTAGATGACGTAACGATGCCTGAAGAGCTCGCTCTCGAAGACCATGCCGTTATGATGCGCTATATAAAGCTAATGCTTTGCGCTGGGTTAGTGCATGGTGATTTATCTGAATTCAATGTGTTAGTCGATAGCTATGGTCCGGTTATTATCGATTTACCCCAAGCGGTCGATGCCGCTGCAAACAATAACGCACAAAGCATGTTCGCGCGAGACGTGGGGAATATGACCCGCTACTATTCCCGCTACGCGCCCGAGTTAAGCAGCACGCGCTACGCCGACGAAATGTGGGCATTATTCGAAGCAGGCGAACTGAACCCTGATACCGTGCTAACAGGGTTGTTTCAGGATGACGGGGCACTGGCAGATGTAGATGGCGTACTGGAAGAAATTAAAGCCGCCTTTCAAGAGGAACAGGATCGCCAAGCTCGTCTTATGGCCAGAGAGGACGATATTTAGTGCAATGTCGATGGAAAAACATTAACAAGAGAAGGAAGCAACAATGAAAAAACAACAGCGCGCGCCCAACCCTGTGGCGAAACACGCACGAACCTTCAGCCGGTCAGTCACCTTTATGGATAGAAAGAAAGCGCTTAAGCGTGGAGACCGTAAGCATAAGGGGAAGGGATACCCCCTAGCGGCATAGCAAACCTGTGCCTCTAGGACGTATTCTTACCTTTCGCAAAGCGTAAGCAAACCCACGTAGCGTACAAGTACCCGCCTATTCTTCGTCTTTAAGCCCTAACTGAGCACGACGGCGACGAACGCCCATAGAAAGCCCCACGGCAAACGTGAAAGCCAAGGCCATTAGCATCAACTGCCCTAAACTTAAAGTCATAACAATCCTCAGTCTGTCTTATCATATCAATGGCTGCGAAGAAGAAGTACAGCGCTCCTACCATACCGGCACTTGCATTCAATTCGTCCCGCAAAGTGCGGCGCTCACAACCTGCAAGGGTTTCAGGTTCACCTAGGGTCTGTCAAGGCGAACTCTGCAACAGAACCAAAAATTAACCGCGCACGAAGCGAGCGTGTCATTGCAGCATCTCTGGTTTTTCACTACCCCTTTACCTCAAACAACGATGATTTTGTCTAGCTTTCAGTCAAAAACAGCCCAAAATCCCACAAATCACACTTACTTTGCACTTTTTTTCCTGAATCCATGAAATCCCCGTGGTTATCGACGATACTCTACTAGGTTACCCTCCTCAAACTGATTAGTTTTAGTTATAAAATGGCCAATTTCGATACCCGTAAATATATTTCTAGCTCTGTGGCATGCTTGCTGTGCAGCGCCACAGTGGGCTTAAGCAACCTCGCGACCGCTGAACCAATCAATATTAATGGTTTTCTTTCCAGCTCTATCACGAAAACCAATCATTCTACTCCGTATATAGAGACCAAAGAGTACACAGACACCCTCAACTTTCAGTCCGGCACAGTGATGGGGCTGATGTTATCAAAGCGAGTCGACTCTAAAGTGAACTTTCAGGGGCAATTAACCGCTAGGGGTGCGGAATCGGATGAAAACCTTAATTTTAGACCCAGTTTTGACATGCTGTTTGTTGATTATAAGCTCCGTCCAAACCTAAGCATGAAGGTGGGGAAGTTCATCCCTGACACCTATCTCATTTCTAAGCACCTTGACGTGGGCGCCAGCTATTTATGGGCTCGACCACCGGTTGAGGTCTACGAGACCTCCTATTCGCTTATCACCAAAATAAATGGCATAGAGCTTACCTATCAAAAAAGTCTTGGTAGCTATAACGTCCGCTTTCAGCCCTACGTTGGCAGAGTAAATGAAACCATTACGAGTCGCAGCAGTAAAACAAGCTCCCAACTCGATGCAAAAGACATTGCCGGATTTGGCCTCGCTATAGAAAACCAAATTATCACGCTCCATGCTTCGTACATGTTAACCGATGCAGTCAATCATGAAGAAGAAGGGGGTACCCTTACAATGCCAAAAGCCGTGATTTATAGCCTTGGGGCAAAGGCACACCTCGATACGTGGTTATTGCAACTGGAGCTTGCGCGCTCACAGGTTGGCCATGGCATCATTGACCTCACTGCCTCCAGCACTCCCGGACTTTCTGCATTTGGTACACTTAAAACCAAGATCCCTGTTCAAACCGGGTACTACCTGACCGTTGCAAAAGAATCTGGCAGCCTCACCCCCTATCTCACCCTAGCGTGTACCGATGCGGTACTAAAGGACCCCAGCAGCCACCCTTTTATAGCGGGATTCAATAATGGGTTTATGCAGGAACAAGCCTCTGTCACTGTAGGCGCACGCTACTATGCTACCGACACGCTGACCATCAAGGCAGAGCTTCATCAAGCTGACACTAGAAATGGCACCTCCGGTCTCTTCGTCGCGTTGCCTGCCAAAAACAGCCACCTCCAGCTTTGGACCGTCTCATTTAATATCCTTTTTTAAGGCGCTTTACTCTTTTAGCGCCCTTGCGAAACCTGAAAGTGCTTAACGTGCACTCTTCTGCACGCCTGTAACCGTTTTTATAAGCCCATCCTATGGCGGCATGACCTCAGATCAGCGATAATGCTTGGCTGTTTTTATTGGTGCGCTTGGGCGTCACTGCCGAGCATCACCCCAAAGCGTAATGCTGGTCATTTATTTTTATAATGCCTTGGCGTACCTGGTTTGGCGTGCCTGAGCCGATCGATTATAGGCACAACTAAATCGCAACTAGCTGTTATGCCCTGCGTATCGAATTGTTTTTTCTAGGTTGAACCTCTACTTGCTAGCGAGATAAAGATGGACGAAATCACTCAAACTATACAATCCATGGGGCAGCGTGCCCGCGATGCGTCTCGCGAAACAGCAAGAGCCAATACGGATCAAAAGAACCAGGCATTGCTTGCCACTGCCGAAGCATTGGTTGCGCAACGCCCTCAAATCCTTGCTGCAAATCAGAAAGACCTAAAGGCTGGCGAAGCAAAAGGCCTTGACCCTGCGATGCTGGATCGCCTTGAGTTAAACGAAGCGCGCTTCCAGGCCATGCTGGAAGGCTTGCAGCAGGTTGCGGCGCTGCCTGATCCCATCGGCGAAGTGAATGGATTATCCTATCGCCCCAGCGGTATTCAAGTCGGACAAATGCGCGTGCCTTTAGGTGTCATTGGGATTATTTATGAGTCCCGCCCCAATGTGACGGTGGAAGCCGCAAGCCTTTGCTTAAAATCCGGCAATGCGGCTATTTTGCGCGGTGGCTCTGAGTCCATCCATAGCAACCAGGCCATTGCTGCGTGCCTAGCAAGCGGCTTGAGCAAAGTCGGCCTTTCAGAGCATGCGGTGCAAGTGGTTAAAACCACCGACCGAGCAGCGGTGGGCGCCCTCATCACAATGCCTGAATATGTCGATGTGATTGTACCTCGCGGTGGCAAGGGGCTCATTGAACGTATTAGCAAAGATGCCCGAGTGCCCGTCATTAAACACCTCGATGGGATTTGCCACGTTTACATCGATGACAAAGCCGATCTCGATAAAGCCTTCAACGTCACTTTGAATGCCAAAACACAGCGCTACGGGACTTGCAACACACTTGAAACACTACTGGTAGCAGACACTGTTGCAACACAAATTCTGCCTCGTCTTGCTGATGCGTTTCTCGAAAAAGGCGTAGAACTTCGCGGCTGTGAAAAAACCTGCGCACGGTTGCCGGACATCAACCGTGCCACTGCCGAAGATTGGGACACCGAATACCTCGCCCCTATCTTGTCCATTAAGGTTGTTGCTGACCTTGACGAGGCGATTAGTCATATCAATACCCACAGTTCCGCCCACACGGATAGCATCATTACCGAAGATTATTCCCGTAGCCGACGTTTTATTTCGGAAGTGGATTCAAGCTCGGTGATGGTAAACACCTCCACCCGCTTTGCCGATGGTTTTGAATACGGCTTGGGTGCAGAGATTGGTATTTCCACCGATAAGATACATGCCCGAGGCCCAGTCGGCTTAGAAGGCTTAACCACACAGAAATACGTGGTCTATGGTGATGGTCATATCCGACAATAATTCAGCCG
>JAHRVS010000396.1 GCA_019090565.1 Gammaproteobacteria bacterium | reverse complement strand
TTATCACTGCATTGCCGGTGAGCCGCCATTTGTCTCAAACAATGCGCAGAATATCATTCACTCGCACTTGGCAGAAACGCCGGATGCACTTAAAAATCAGGGGTTTGCTTGCCCTGCATCCCTTAGTGCGATTGTCGCATTATTGCTAGAGAAACAGACAGAATTACGTTACCAAACGGCCGTGGGGTTAAAGAAGGATTTACAGCTCTGCCAAAACAAGGTGGTTTCTCATAACGGTGCTGTATTTCCACTTAAAGGAGACGACTTCAGTAATGAAATCGTACTTCCATCCATTCTATTGGGGCGCGACCTAGAGAAAAAGCAGCTATTGGGGCTTTATGCGCAGGTATGCCAAGGGAAGCTGGGGGTTGCCTATGTGTCTGGTTTGTCAGGTATTGGTAAATCCCGATTGATGCAAGAGTTGGAAATCCCCATTCTTAAGCAACAGGGTTTGTTTGCATCGGGGAAATATAATCAATTTTCACGACACCAGCCCTACGCAACCTTTACACAAGCCATTGGCAAATTAATTCGTCAAATTCTCACTGAAACTGAGGTGCAATTATTAGCCTGGAAGAATGAAATTTTAGAAACGGTGGGAATTAGCGGTCAATTACTGTTTTCGGTTGTTCCTGAGCTGGCCTTGTTAATTGGGCCTCAGCCTGATGTAGCACCTCTGCCACCCATAGAGGCGAAAAATCGTTTTAATGATCTATTCTGTCGGTTTATTTCTTGCTTGGCGACCCAAGAACACCCCTTGGTGTTATTTATCGATGACCTGCAATGGTGTGACGATGCAACCCTTGACGCGTTAGAGCAGTTGTTCGCTTACCCTAAACGTCACCCTTATTTATTGCTTGCCTTGGCCTATCGTAGCAATGAAGTCAGTAGCGAGCACCGTGTTCACCAGCTTAAGCAGATGCTAGAGGGCCGCCAAGTATCGATGAGGCATATTGAGCTGGCCGAGCTGGATCGCATTACCGTTAATGAAATGACTGCCTATATCCTTGGTGCCTCACCGTTGAGCACCACGGGTATTACTGACATGATTTTTCCCACGAGCGAGGGTAACCCGCTGTTGGTGAATGAGAGCTTACGCTGGCTTCATCAAAAAGGGGGTATATTTCAGGATAGCTCTGGCCAGTGGCTCTGGAAAGAAGAGGTGCTCTCTAAATTAAAACTTCCCAATGCGATACCTGCACTTTTTAGTGATAGGTTGACTACTTTGAGCTCTGGCTCACGGGACATCTTGATAGTTGCCGCACTACTGGGCGCACGTTTTAAGGCCGCTGACTTGGCAAACCTATTGGATGTCCCCCTTAGCGAGCTGATGTTGCATTTAACGGAGATATTTTCCCACCGTATTCTCGCCAGAGATGAGTCTGAACTGTATTTTTCCCATGACCAAATCCAAGCGGCGGTGGGAAAGTGGCCGGGTGCTGATCTTGCAAAGCGCATTCACGCAGATATTGCAGCGCTCTTTATCGCTCAATTGGAACAAAATCAAGATGATGAGGGCGAACAAGCACAGAAGCTCTACTTAATTGCTGAGCATTTAAAGAAGAGCCGAAATACGCAAGCCAGCGATGTAGAAAAGTTTCAGGAAGCACGCATTAATCAGCAAGCGGGTGAGGCGGCTACTCATGCGCTGGCACACAGCGCTGCAGATTACTATTTTGCCGAGGCGGCGAGCATCTGCGGTGAAAATGCGTGGGAACAACAGTATGACTTCATGTTAAGCCTGCATAAAAGTTATGCGCGAGCTGCTTTGTTAAAGGGTGAGCAGGCTCGCTCTAGCGAGATAATGAATACCGCCTTGGCTTATGCAATAAATGATTTGGATCGCGCTGGTTGCATACTTGAACAAGTGGTTGCGATGGCTTCGCTTGGGAAGGTGGATGAATGTATCGGCTTGGCAGAGCGCTGTTTTAGTTTGCTGAAACGCCCTTTGCCTGAAAGTGAGCACGCTATTAATACTGAACTTGGGCAGTGTATAGAGATATTGCAAGATCCGTTGTGTCCGAGCCGTTACCGTGAGCTTTCCCGCACCTCAGATTTAAAAACAAGAATAGAGCTAGAATTATACGCTGAGTTACTTCCCCCCTATTATCTTTCGGGAAGAGCAGAATTGTTCTTTCTATGTGGTATGCGAAGTACGATTCTTGCCTTAAAAAATGGGAAAACCAAAGCAACTTGCTTGTCACTTGGTACTGTAGGTATATTTTTTCATACACAGAAAGCCTATGACCTTGCTCAAGAATATGAGCGGCTCGTACTTGAGGAGGCCTCTGAGAACCCCGATGAATTTAGTTCTATACGTGCGATTGCCCAAGCTTTATGCATGTCCATGCATCATTCGGGTTCACTCCCAGCACTCCAGGATTTATGTTTAGTCAATATTCAGAGTGGGTTGCATGCTGGGGAACTGAACTACACGGGTTTGTCTTATATCCCCCTGATTTGGTACCAGCTAACCAAAGGGGAGGATATCCTCGAACTGAAGTGCCAGATTAGGGCGGGCCTAGAATTTTGTGAGCGCTTTGATATTTCTTTGCCACTGGAAATATTCAGGGCCATTGAGTTGGCTTTAATGCCGCTTTGGGGGGAGCTTCCTTCTGGGTATAACGAACTGGTCGAGCAAAAGCAAAAACAGTGGGAGCAAGAGAAACATGTGGGGGCACAGTGTAACTTCTATTGTTATCGCGGCATGCATTACTATTATGGGGGAGATTACTCAGCCGCAGAGCAAGACCTGATCAAGGCGGAGGGTTTTTTAGAGGGCCTTCCCAGCACCCTCATTGAGCGTCTTTGGTATGTGTATCGTTACTTGGTGGGCGTGCATACGGGTAACAACCCTGAGGCTGCAGCGCAATTGGAGAAAGTGACTGAGTGGGCGCAATATGGGCCTATATTAAAACCTTACCTCGCTTTAATGCAGGCTGAGACAATGGCATTGAATTCCCGTAGCGTTAATGAGTTGCGGAATAGCTACTGGGAAGTCATTGATCTTAACCATGAAGGGGGCTGCCATTTTCATGAAGCATATGCCTACCAGCGCTGGGGTGCAGTACTCGAACAACTTGAGCACCATAGTAGCCATTTTTATTTAAATGAAGCGGCCAATCTCTACGACAAGTGCCATGCGGAATTTTTTGCTGGCATTGTTAGGGAACGGCACCATTTAAGTGTGATGTCGCCTATCGGCATGGCGGCGTTAGCGCCGGCTGAAGGAGCGCTCGAGCAGCGTTTAGATAGCCAGTTTTTACTTGAAGCCACCGAAAGCCTCATGAAGGAGCGGGACTACAGTGCCCTTCTTTTGAAAATTTTATCCTCCATCATGGAGCGCGTTGGCGCTAAAAATGGCTACATCATAACGCTTGATGACCATAAGTTTAACGTGCGTGGCCATGGACGAAAAGCTGCAGCGTTTGAAACAAGGCCATTAAATCAGGCGCTGGAGGTGACGGAAAACCTGTGTCCTGAAGTTGCTCGCTTTGCGGTTCGTAGCCAGAGTGCCGTTGTGTTGGGTGACGCCAGTTTATCAGGGGATTATTGCCACACGGCGGCGGTAAAAAACTATAAATTGAAATC
>JAHRVS010000395.1 GCA_019090565.1 Gammaproteobacteria bacterium | reverse complement strand
CCGAGCCGAAGATCGCGAACGATATCAAACCGTTTATGCCTCGGTGCCGGGTGCTGTAGCGGCACCCACAGCAGGGTTGCATTTTGACGACACGCTTTTGCAGCGCTTAAAAGACAAGGGGCTTGATTTCGCTTTTGTTACTCTCCATGTAGGCGCAGGAACCTTTCAGCCGGTTCGGGTAGAGAATGTAACTGAACACCCGATGCACAGTGAATATATAGAAGTGTGTCAGGGTGTCGTTGATAAAATCAGCCAAACAAAAAAAACGGGCGGCAGAGTTGTGGCAGTGGGTACGACCAGTGCGCGTTGCCTTGAAAGTGCCAGTGCCCAGGGTGAGCTGGCACCTTATTACGGAGAAACGGATATTTTTATTTATCCGGGTTACCAGTTTAAAACTGTTGATGCGCTGTTGACTAATTTTCACTTACCCCGGTCTACGCTGTTAATGTTGGTGTGTGCTTTAGCCGGCAAACAACACCTCTTAAGTGCTTACCAACAAGCAGTTAATGAAGAGTATCGATTTTATAGTTATGGCGATGCCATGTTTATCTCCTGATCAGAAAATGATTAACCATTAATCAACCAAGCGGTAGTTGTATTTCATGAAATTCCAACTCAAAAATACTGACGGTGCTGCGCGGCGTGGCACACTTGAATTTGAACGCGGTAGCGTCGAGACGCCGGCATTTATGCCCGTAGGGACCTACGGAACAGTAAAGGGCATGCTGCCTCGGGATATTCACGAAATTGGCGCGGAAATCATTCTGGGTAACACTTTTCACCTTATGTTGCGCCCTGGTACCGATATAGTCCGTGCCCACGGTGATTTGCATGATTTTATTGGGTGGCAGGGGCCAATTCTTACCGATTCGGGGGGGTTTCAGGTGTTCAGCTTGGGTGATATGCGCAAGGTGACAGAGGAGGGCGTGGCATTTCGCTCGCCCGTAGATGGCTCCCCTGTGTTTCTTGACCCTGAGCGCTCTATGGCGGTTCAAAAAGCCCTAGGCAGTGATGTCGTTATGATTTTTGACGAGTGCACGCCGTACCCCGCTACGGAGAAAGAAGCCCGTTACTCGATGGAGCTTTCGATGCGTTGGGCGGCACGCAGTAAAGCGGCGCATGAAGGCAATCCGGCGGCCCTTTTTGGCATCATTCAGGGTGGCATGTATGAAGATTTACGAAAAACATCGCTTGAAGGTTTGCTGGACATCGGTTTTGACGGGTATGCCATTGGCGGGCTTTCGGTGGGTGAGCCTAAGGATGAAATGCAGAAAGTGATCTCTTATATTACCCCTCAAATGCCAGAAACTGCGCCACGTTACTTAATGGGCGTTGGTAAGCCAGAAGACCTTGTTGAAGCTGTGCGCCGTGGGATAGATATGTTCGATTGCGTGATGCCTACCCGAAATGCGCGAAATGGCCACCTTTTTACCTCTGAGGGAGTGGTAAGAATACGCAACTCTGCCAATAAAACCGATACATCAGCACTAGATTCTGAGTGCGACTGTTATACCTGCCAGAACTTTAGCCGCGCTTACCTTCATCACCTTGATAAGTGTAAGGAAATGCTTGGAGCGCAGTTGAATACTATCCATAATCTCCGATATTACCAATGCTTGATGAAGGGTTTGCGTACCGCCATTGAACAAGGTAGATTGAGCGCCTTTGTGAGAACCTTTTACGAAAAGCGAGGTGAAACAGTGCCGCCGCTGAAATAGGGGTGAATCACTAAAAACGTATTGTTTTCAAGCATAAAATTAGTTTCGAACTATAATTTTGATCTATCAAAGAGGCTTTCTGAATGAATTTTTTTATCTCTCCTGCATTTGCTGAAGACATCCCACCATTGATGGACGGGCCCAACCCCTTATTGCAAATGGGGCTTTTGGTGGGTTTTCTCATTGTATTTTACGCCTTTGTAATGCGCCCGCAGCGTAAGAGAGAAAAAGCACAGCGTGAGCTAATCACGTCCTTGCAGAAGGGTGATGAAGTGGTTACCAGTGGTGGTATTGTGGGAAGAATCACTAAAGTTAGCGAGGGCTTCGTTGTGGTTGAGGTGTCTGACAAAATGGAGCTTAAATTTCAACGTGCTTCTATTATCGCTAGTTTACCTAAAGGAACGATTAAAGCGATTTAAATAATACGGTTCTATCGTTTTGTTTTTTGCTTGAGTTTGCCTTCAAGGCATCTGTAGAAACCTGATTATAGATGTCTTATTTCTCCTTTTAATAGGAACTAAATGCGTGCGTTTGGTTCCTGTGTTCAATATTAATGACGCCAAGGCGCTTCGTATGCTGAATAAGTATCCATTGTGGAAAAATTTACTGGTAGTTTTTGTCTGCTTACTAGGGCTGCTTTTTTCACTACCCAATATCTACCCTGAAGACCCTATTGTGCAAATATCTGGCGCAAGCGCATCGGGTGTTGTTGATGACAGCGTACTAAAAACGGCACTAGAAGCCCTTGAAGATGCCGGTATCGCAGTAAAAGAAAGTGCTGTATCGGGAACATCTGGGGTGATTCGGTTCAACGATGGGGATTCTCAGCTAATAGGCAAAGACCTCGTTAAATCCACCTTGGGCGACGACTATGTCGTGGCGCTAAACCTTGCTTCCACCATGCCTGACTGGTTGGCGGCTTTTGGCGCGAGCCCCATGAATCTGGGGCTTGATTTACGCGGTGGTG
>JAHRVS010000394.1 GCA_019090565.1 Gammaproteobacteria bacterium | reverse complement strand
CAGGCAATCAATCGGTTTCAACTTATACATTCGGGTCTGGTGTCGCGAAGCATACATTTTGTAAAGCTTGTGGCATTAAACCTTTTTATACTCCACGCTCGAACCCAGATGGCATTGATATCAATATTAACTGTCTAGATACGCAGCCAGCATCAATTCAAGTTGCTGAATTTGACGGCCAAAACTGGGAGCAGAATGCCCACAAACTGGCAAATAAAAGCAAAGAAATATAGCCAGCTTATGGTTCCGCTTCAAGGGCTTGCCAGTGTGACTATTGCTTTTTCAGGACGGTCGCTTATGCCACTGAATCTGACACAACGTTTGACGTTGTTATTCAGCATAATAATTTATACCCGCACCATATTGTATTTGTTACTGCAGAAGTTGAGGGTTTGCTGCATGGCGCGCTAAATGTTAATCACTTCGGGCTTGAATCCGGCAAGGGTTTCCTGCGGCAGTTAAGCAGAATCTTAGCGACTAAAGAACGCCTCTAAAAAACATTTGTTGCCAGAAGTTGCTCAATAAGAGTTTCAATGTCTTTGTCGTGTAAAACTTCATTATCTATCAGTGAGGAGCAGAGGTTTGCGGCAGCAAGAGGGTGGTGATTTCCTTTTCTATAAAGCGATAGTGCAGGCCCCTCGTTGTTTAGCTTGTCTTTGATAAGCCAGGGGCTGAGCATGCCCGCATTTTCTTGAACAGGACATTGAACGATATTGTGCAATGCGGTGAGTAACTTTGGGCCAATAAATTGAGGTGGGGTCTGGCCTTTATTCTTAGCAAGCAAGCGTTCTGCATGGCTTGCATAAAAATTGAGAAAATGATTCCCTTTTTGAAATTGTAGGAATGCATTGTGCACCTTTTTATAAGCCTTAAATTGAGTTGGCGTGGGGTGCTCAAGGTCTTTGGGTTGAACCCATATCTCTCGGCCTAGGGCATAACCTTCTGGGGCCTGGCGAAGGGTTTCTATATCGAATGTATGTGGGGAGAAAATAAGAAAATCAGCATCCATCCACATCACGCAATCATAGCCCGCATTAAGATTTCTCTGAATCCATCTTAAGCGCGCAAGATCGGTCGCAATTACAATTTGCGACTGCGTTTTTTCGATTACCCACGTTGGTAAAATATCGAAAAACGTATCGTTCAAGAATTGGTATTCATATCCTTTTAACTGCGCCCAATTTTTTACGGAATCGACACAAGGTGTGAGCCAATCTTTTGGGAGCGGCTGCCGGTGAGATTGTAAAATTAATATTTTTTCCATAAAGCGCCTCAATGGGACGGTCACTAATTCGATTCACGCACTGGTCATTTAGTATGCTTAATGGGTGAAAAACTTACAATAGAACTATTTCGCTCTGAGCGCTCTCTAATCGAGTGGATGCTAGCAAACACCCGTATTATTTTCTTCCCCTTTAACTGGGAGGCACAACAGGAGTTAGTCAATCAGCTCTACTTCCAAGCTGTCTAGCAACCGAATGGCCTCAAAACGGCTAAACTTCGCGTGCTTTATATCGTTGCGAAAGATATCGATATCGTAATCGCTCGCTTCGGTGAAATCGGCACTGCTTAGGTTGGTATTTGCAAAAAAACTGCCGGTAAAGTCTGTATAGGTAAAAGTGGCATTGCTGAAATCGCCTTCCCTGAAATCCACATCGTGGGCTTTGCATTCTTCAAGTACCAATTCTTGTAGAGGAAGCGCGTAAAAGGAGCTGTCGTTAAGGATGGATTTATAAAATTTGATTGGCGCACTAAATATTACTCTGGGCCAGTCTGCCTTTGTCCAGTCGATACCAATTAATTTGGATTCTCGAAAAGATACGTCTGTGAATTTACTGTACTTGAGATTTACCAGGCTTAAATTGCAACTAATAAAGGCACAGTCAACAAAGTTACAGCGGTTAAACAAGGCATCGCTAAAGTTGCAGTGATTAAATGTGCAGCCATCGAATTCTTTTTCGCTAATATTGGCACCAGAAAAATCGATGTTGTTAAATATTTCTGACCAGTATTCATCCTTTTTTTCTAAATTCAAAATTTGTTCTACCTTTGGGCGAGGGTTTAAGGTGAGTCGGTAGTTTGAGTCTCATTTTAATGCAGTGGAGACCAAGTCAGTCAGATTTTAACAGCATGTGAAGGTTAGGCTACTGACAATAGCGCTTTCTTATTCGATAAATGCTGTCCCTCCAGTTACCCCCCCCCTTATGGGTAGCTCTAAAAACACATGTTTCACACGATCGCTGCATCAACGCCGTACTCGAATCCTTATGTATTCCTTATACACGGTGGTTCTCGGCAATTGTGTCCTGCATTCATGTAGTCGACCGTTTGGAGCCACTTTGCTTGCTATCGCGTGAAAATCACCATTTTTAGAGGCGCCCTTAATATTTTCACTCTGAATATCAATCACTTAACAAGTTTTTCGTTGTCTAGGACGTGATGGAGAAGAAAATGCTTCACTTTTTCTATCTGATAAGGTTAATGCTGCGCATCGAATCTTATTTAAGTCCCATATTCTGCCAGACCTTGTGTTATATTTTTCCATATAAATACGTAGCTCGATGTATTAACGTAGCGCACAGCAAACGTTTACACTGTGGTTTACCCAAACAACCTTGAGAAAGCAGAATATGCCAACAAATGCTGAGTGGATGGCCCGAGATCTGAAAGTGCTCTGGCACCCTTGCACGCAGATGAAAGATCACGAGTCGCTTCCGGTGGTGCCTATCAAGCGCGGGGAGGGGGTTTGGCTGGAGGATTTTG
>JAHRVS010000393.1 GCA_019090565.1 Gammaproteobacteria bacterium | reverse complement strand
GTATGGTGAGCGGCTTGAGAGTTTAGTAAAGCTTGATGATGACTAGCTGAGGCGCAACTCAATTACTCCTCAGCGAGCCTCAATAATGGGTTAAAGCTTGGTTATTTGCTCCATAATTTGGCCCGCTTCTTCTAGCTTTCCTGCGCGAGTTAGGGCTTCAGAGTAATGCTGTAGTATTTCCTTTGCTGTAGGCGCTGCTTTTGCCGCTTGCTCTAGTACTGGCAGCCCTTTATCGAGCTGATTATTCTCAATAAGAATCCAACCATAGGTGTCTGCAATGGCGGCATTTTCTGGAACAAGGGCATACGCCTTGGCTGCCAGCTCCAGTGCGCGGGGGTTGTCTTCTTCGTAATAAATGTAGGATAAATTATTTAGTACTAATGGGTTGTTGGCCTTAATAGCGAGGGCTTTTTCATAGAGTGTGATGGCCATTTTTTTATTGTTATTTTCTTGTTCTAGCATGGCCAAGGCAGTAATAGCAGGCAAAGCATCGGGCTTGTCGTTAACCCACTCTTTTATATGTTGCATCGCTTCGTTGGCATCGCTGTATTCTTTTTTAATACGATAAATCTTTATGGCGAGTTTTCCATTTTTGTTTGTTTTCCAAAGTGTTTCAAAGGAATTGCTAGCCTTTTTAAATTGAGCAGCTTCCGCCCAGATATTTCCCTCTAGCTCGATTCCTGTAGCGTAAAATTGTTTATCGTTTTGGAGGTGTTTCGCAATTTTAATGGCACCCTGGGTGTTGCCGTCTTTAGAGAGCAATCCGGCTTTTAGGACATGCGCTTTGAGGTTCTTAGGAGCCGTGCTTGTCGCGTGGTTAAGCAGTGAAAGGGCTTCCTTTTTATTTCCAGCTTTTGTAGCCACAAGGGCTTTTGCCATATATAAATTACTGGACAGGCGTTTAACTAAAGGGCTGTCAGGTTTGATGGCTTCGGCTTTGTCTAGGTATTTTTGAGATTGTTTTAAGTCATGAGCTTGCAAATAGTAGGCGCCTAGCACGAGGGGGGCTGCGAGAGGCTCACCTTTAAGAGTTGGAAGCCTTTTTATTTCCTTGAGAGCCCAATCGGTTTGGTTGTTACGCATCCCAAACCTTATGAGACTTGCGAGGAGCTGGGAATTGTTTGGTGCCGCCATCGCGGCGAGGAGTAGCTGGTTTTTTGAGGCATTGATGTCCCCCATTTTTTCATAGGTTTTTGCGAGGCCATTCAGGGCGGGTACGAAGCCGCTATTTTTATCCAGCGCACTTTGAAAGGCTTTCTCTGCTTCTTTTTCTTTACCTTGTGTCGATAGGATATTGCCACGAAGAGCTAGATATGTGGGGTTTTCAGGAGACTCTTTTAATCCTAAGTCTACCAGTTGCTGCGCTTCATCTAGCTGTTCAAGCTTTATACGCGTCAAGATCAGTGCAAGGCGTGTCTTTTCTGGAATATAATCGCCTTTCAGAGCCATGCTGAGGTGTTTTTCAGCCGCCTCTAGGTCACCCTGCTTGAGTTTGGTCATGCCCAATAAATAATTCGATGGGGCGTGTGAAGGAGCAAGGCGTAGCGCTTTTTCAAGTTCGTCTTGTGCTTTGGTGATGTCCCTGTGTGAAAGTGCATCGAGGGCGCCCTTGTAGCTGGATTTGAGCTGCCCGGGGCGCGATTTGGCTAAAATACCGGTATACCTAATGGCCTTGTCTTGCTGCCCAAGCTTGTTTAGCGCTAACACCAAACCACTTAGAATGGTGTATTTCTTGGGTGTCATAATATCGAGTTTATTTAGTGAAAGTAGCGCGTAGGTGAAGCTTTCTTCGGCGGTGATGAAATCTTTTTGTTTGAGGGCAACTTGCCCTTTCAGAATGAGGCTATCCCCATCGTTTTTATCTACATTTAGGGCTGTATCGATAAGTGCGTTTGCCGTGTCTAGATCGTTATCTCTGGCGCTCAATTTAGCGAGAAAAAGCAAGGAGTCAACGTGGGTAGGTAGAATGTCCAGTGCCTGTTTTAGAAGGATTTTGGCATCGTCGTATTGCTTGTTGTTTATAAGTGATGAGGCTTTAAGGTAGACAATTTCCGCTTTTTCGGACACATCAGCAGGGGAGATGGCATCTAAACGTTCATTGATCCCGGTATTACGCTGGGTCATTAGCTCAAGGCGTATTTTTTTAAATATTTTTTTTCTAGGAGGCTCTGGTGAGAGGTCCAGACCTTTGTTGAGCTGCTCCAAACTTTCCTCTAAAGAGCCCATAGTTTCGAATAACTCAGACATCAGGAAGTAGGCAGCGGGGTCATTGGGTCTGGCTTGAAATGCATTCATGATTTCAATGCGTGCGGCAGATAGCTGGCCACCATTAATGAATGACTGTGCTTTGACCAGGTGTTGGCCGTTATTGGCTGGACCGGATGGCTCTTGACAGCCTGCCGTTAGCATTGACGCAACAAAAGTTATCGCGCAAATAGTCGCTTTTAGGTGAAATGAAAAAATGGGGTTCATCATTAAGCTCCTTTCGCTGTTTCCAGCCTAGATGGGTGGGTTTCGTAATTGTTCAATTAATGACTCTAAATATAGTAATGATACGAATATATACAATGTGGCCCAATCAAAGGGCTAGCTCGTCTGGTATGCTGCGCTCAACTCAACGAAATCAATGGATATGCGTAAAAATTGGGTGCTTAGTTTAAGTTACATTTAGACCAGGCGTATACAATTACCTTTTGATATTGAGCACTGTATACGAAAATAAACTAGACTTTATTCATTAATGAGCCCCGCGAAGCGAAAGCGCATATAATCACAGTGCATGTTGGGAATGTCGGTATTTCCTATTTGGTTTACGAACAGGTCATGTAAAATGACATGTTCATTTCGTGCTATCGCCATTTGTTCTTCAGGAGTATACATACAACAATTATGTCAACGATAGAATCAGAAGATCAGCTAGGCGTATACCTTCAGTTGGCCGAGGCGGCTGTTCGAGAGGCGGTTCTCAATAAAGGCAAGGTGGTTATTGCTTGGGGCTTCATTACCCTGAGTGTCTTGATCTCAGGATTATATGCTCCCAAAACCTACGAAAGCCGTTCTACGCTCTACGTTAACCAGCAGAGTATTATTACTCCTCTTTTAGCCGGGCAAGCGGCTGTAACGAAGGTCGAAAATCATTCTAGAGTCGTTCGGGAAACCGTTCAGTCACCCACGATTATGCGGCAGGTTGCTGTCGAAGTTGGGCTGATAAAGGGAGGGGAGAGTGATCAGGATATTGAACGTATCATTAATGATCTTCGTGGCACGATTGAGATCACGGCTATTGGGCCTAGCTACATAACGCTTAAATATAGTGGTACTTCTGCAGCAGAAGTTTTTCACGTCGTGACCTCCATTACAGACGCTTTTGTTAATCACGTTAGTGAAAACAAAAAGCGTGAGAGTCGTTCTGCCTATGAGTTTATCGCAAAGCAGGCGAAATCTTACAAAAGCCAGCTTGTGACGGCTGACAATGCTCTGAAAGTGTTTAAAGAGAAAAATACAGATGGTAACGAAAGAATGGTTCGCGCCAAGATTCAACGCCTTGGGGATCAGGTTGAAGATATAAAGCTGGACATTGGAGAGCGCAAAGCCAAGATTGCCTCGCTGACAGGTGAATTGAAGGGTGAACGGCGGGTCATCGTTAAGGAGCAACGAACGGATGTGTATAGGGCGCGCCTTGCCCAGTTGAAGAGGGATAAAGACGCTTTATTGTTGCGATTTACGGAAAGCCACCCCGATATTGTTGAGCTGAACTTCCAAATGCTGGCACTTAAAGACAGTATTAGTAGCGTTGATGCCTTGCCGGATACCTCCGAGAGAGGCGATGAAGATTTAAACCCTGTGTTCGGTGCGTTGCGACAGAGCTTACTTTCCGAAAAAGTGGAATTAAAAAGCAGCCAAAGGCGTTTGTCGGCGACACAGGGTTTGCTTAAAAAAGAACAGGAAACGTTGCTTCGAGTGGTGGCCTATGGCACGGAGTTTTCTGAGTTAAACCGGGACTATGGCGTTACGAAGGACATCTATGAAGACATGCTGGCTCGAAAAGAAAAAGCCCGGTTGTCGATGGTTCTGGATATCGAAGAGCAGGGTGTCAATTACAGCATTCAAGAGCCCGCCCTATACCCGCAAACTCCCACAGGTGTACAATTTTCCTACTTTGCAATAGGGGCTCCTTTTGCGGGGCTACTTATTGTGCTGGCGCTAATTCTCGCCTATGTCATGGTTGACCCGAGAGTGAGGGTGGCAGATAAACTTGAAGCTGCCTTTGATATCCCTGTTATTGCCAATGTGCCGCATGTCTATACACCCCTAACAACGAGGATGTTTGAAAAAGATATGGTAAGGGTTATTGGTTTCGTAGTGATAACGGGATTAGTGTATAGCGCAATTATCGCTTTTAAATTTCTTGGTTATGTTTAGATGATAAAAACTGATAGTGACATACCTTCTAATGGGGATGAAAACATCGTTCAGCTTGGAGCAGACAGTGATACTGATTCCGTGCTGGCACGCATAAAAAGCATTCGCTCTATGGCGCAAGTTCAAACCTTCAATGAGGATGAGCTTCAGAGGCGTAAAATTGTTTATGCGGGGATGCCTGATAAAAAGTTATTGAAGGTGTATCGAGATATTCGAACTCAATTGCTGAAAAAATCTGCCGGAGAGAATTTTGTATTGTTGGTTACTTCTGTTTTTGAGGGTGGGGGTGCAAGTTTTAATGCGACCAATATCGCTGCCGCTTTTTCACTGGATGAGGCAAAAACATCCATTCTAGTCGATTGTAATTTGCATAACTCCATGGTGGGGAATTTAGGTGACTTTGATGGTGCGCCGGGCCTCACTGATTACTTGGTGAACGGCGATATTTGTGAGGAGGACATTATCTACTCCTCGGGCGTACCGCGGGTACGGGTGGTTCCTGCTGGTTCGTATACAGAAAGCGGCGCCGAGTACGTTTCTTCTGAGAGAATGAAACGATTTGTTAAATCTATTAAAAAGCGGTACCCAGATAGGTTTATAGTGATTGACTCTCCCTCTCTGGCGGACAGTTCAGAGGCGCGTATTCTGGCAGACTTAAGTGATTATGTGCTGATTGTTGTTCCTAGGGGGAAGGTGTCGATTCCGCAAATAAAAACCTTCCAAGAGTCTATCGAGAGAAACAAAATTGTTGGTTACATTTTTAATGACTAGCAATCCATTCGTTGGGTTTGTTGTGGGTGCGGTAACATTGAGGCGAAAGAAGTTGAATAAAGCTGTTTTACATATACTAGTGATGCGTCATGATTATTTTCCAAGTGTAGTGTGTATGAGTGGAACCGTCATACCGTCCCCCGCGAAGCGTAGCGTGTTAAGTGGGGGCGCCGCCCAATGATAAAGCGCCTCTTATGCTTGGGCTTGACACTGGTGCCCGCAATTGCCGTTTCTCTTGAGTGGGAGGCAGAGGCGTCATCGGGTTTTGAATATACGACGAACGGGCTTCTTGATGAAAGGGCTACGGTGTCTGAGTTACAGAGTGATATGAGCATTGCTACTGAGGTTAGCCATCAAGGTGCCCGCTCTTCTGTTGAGGCAGATTACAATGTGAGTCACAACTATTATCAGCGTAGCTTTGATGCGGATACAACCGTTCAAGGAAGTTCTGATCTCAGTGTTGCGATCTTACCTCAGAGTTTAATTTGGACGTCTCGTCATGTGCGCTCAGACACTTTGCGGCGCTTCAGTGACAATGATACCCCGGTAAATCGAGTGATCCGGCAAGACTTTCAAACAGGGCCCATGCTTCTTCTAAGGCTCTCGCCTTTAGATATGTTGCAGTCCAGCGCAACTAGAAATTGGAGGACGACAGAGTCCGACCCAGCTAGAGACAGTGAGTCAGACACAGTATCCATTGTTTATAATCGAAGCCTTAATGCCGAAACAGGGGTGGGGTTTTCAGTTAGCCGTTCGGATGTATCTTTTGAGGCGGTTCAAGGGTATGAAATCCAGTCTGAAACCGTTGTTTTTAATCGTGAAATAAGGAATGGTCAAATTTCATTGAGCGTGGGTAATAATAGAATTAATCAGTACCTCACTAGCTCTGAATCTCCCTTGATTGAGCTTCGTGCATCAAAGCTTCTATTTCGAAGTGATGTTAGTATGTTCTATAGTCGCGCACTCACACATACCAGCGTCGACTTTCTGGAATTAGGGGCAGATGCACCATTTTTCGGGTTAGAGGGGTTTACAGATGTGGTTGAAAGGGAATCTTTTCGCCTGAACCTAGCCCAGACTTTTGCTGAGACAAGCAGTGTAAACTTGGGTGTTTACGTCGATATATCGGCTTCACAGGTCAGTAATGTCACTAATGAGAGGCGCGGAATCATTGCCCAAGGCCTTTACAGCCGTCCATTATCCTCCTACTCCAGTACCCACTTGAGTTACTCCCTTGATATTCTCAATGACCGACCAGGGGACAGCTCAGTGATTCAGGATCTCGATGCGGGTTATGATAGAACCTTAAATCGCAGACTTTCAATAACTACAGGTCTTAGCTATACAGTAAGGACAGGTTCCTCGAGCAGAGACTATAGCCGTAAGGGTGTTTTTGCACGGATTACCTACCAGCTGTATGAGCCTGTGATTGCTCCCCCAGCCCCGCAGCCGGAAGAGTATTAGCAGCAAGAAGTGGGCGTTATTCCAAACGCCAGGCCGGAGGCACCTAAGGAATGACGCAAATTGTTAACGCACTAACGGTTGATGTAGAAGATTATTTTCATGTGGCTGCATTTAACCAAGTGATAAAGCCGAGTGATTGGGGTGGTATGCAATGGCGTTTTAATCAAAACACCCGACGCATGTTAGACCTATTTGACCAATTCGGGGTGAAAGCAACATTTTTTGTTCTGGGCTGGTGTGCCGAAAGAGACAAAGAGTTGGTTGCCGAGATTGACCGACGAGGGCATGAAGTTGCTAGTCACGGGTACAGTCATCAATTAGTTTACTCCCAGACGCCCGAGCAGTTTCGTAGTGAAACCATTAAATCCAAAGATATACTGGAGAGTATCACCGGTAAACCTGTGAAGGGCTATCGTGCTGCCAGTTACT
>JAHRVS010000392.1 GCA_019090565.1 Gammaproteobacteria bacterium | reverse complement strand
TTGTAAAGCGAGAAATCAGAAGACGTTTGCAGTTTGTCGAGTATGCGAAAGTGCATTTTATTTCAGCATTACATGGGACAGGGGTAGGGGAGCTCTATGGGTCAATAGATAAAGCTTATGTTTCAGCCAACATGAAGGTGAGCGCCTCCCTGCTAACACGGTATTTGGAAGATGCGGTTGCGGCCCATCAGCCCCCAAGTATTCATGGGCGCCGTATCAAATTACGTTATGCCCACTTTGGTGGGACCAATCCGCCGAGTATTATTATTCACGGCAATAAAACTGATCGTGTTCCTGATAGTTATCGGCGTTATCTTGAAAACAGCTTCAGAAAAGCGCTTAAGCTTGTAGGGACTCCGGTGCGAATAACCTTTAAATCTGGCGATAACCCTTACGAAACCCGTAAAGGAAAGCTGACGCCTCGACAAGAGTTTACGAAAAAACGTTTGGATAAAAGAAAGGGGAGTCATTAAAGGGCTGTTAAAGCCTGTCGGCTCTAATAAACTGGGCGCATCAAAAGCACCCGGTGAACGTTTGAATTAGGCTCCAAGTGCTATATTAGGCGCCTCTATTTTTTTCAAAAGACCGAGCAAAAAGCCAATTTTGCTCGGTCTTTCTGCTTAGTGACTTTTAATTTTTGTGCATGACGCTGCGAATGGCAGTGTTGTTTTCGAAATAGACAGAATACCTGCCGTAATGCCAAATGCTTATTGGGGGCTCGCCGACGGCTTTCTCGCTACTTTTGGGCGCCCCAAACTCCCGCTCCACAAATTGTTTGCTAACACCACTTCTAGGCATGTCATCTTGTTGTTGCGATGCGCTTGCAGACACAGATTCAACTGTTAATAGCCCTCCTGCTGAAAAGGCGATGCTGCATGCAAATGCCCTAGAAATGGATGATTTGAAAATTTTTTTCATAAAGCCTCACCTTGAGCGTCTAACGTTTGTTTACCCCAATAAGATTAGCACAGTCGGATTTTTCTGAATGAGCATGTCGACGTTGTGAGCATGAAAAACCAGATTTCTTGCTGTGTTTTTGTAACAACGGCGCTCATTGGTGCCTGAGTCTATAGAGGGCGCTTCGGTGTTTGGTTTGATTGCAGGCTTCTTATTGGTGTTTTACTCTACCACACGGAGTGCTTGCCTCTTCACAAAACAGATTTGCCGCCGATTAAGATGGTTAGGGTTGTTAAGCCCGTCACAACATACCGTAACGCTACGTACTGTTACCTCGCCGTTACCGAATACTCGCGCGACCCTTACTAACCTTAAAGAAGCCTAGTAACAGTTAGTGGATCATAGGAACCATGGATGTTCTTTATGTATTAAGTGAAAAAACACACTTGCCTCTTACCAAACACGGTGCCTGTGGCCATTAAGGTATGGGGCTGCTAAATGGTTTTTGGGAGTGTTATAAAGCTTGTGTTTCAAAATACCTATAAGTCGCCTTGTTTGTATTTCGTGATCCGTTGACGGTTCTAGGTTGCGTATTTCTTTGAGAGTATTGCGCCTAATGCCTATTACCTGCGTTCGCATTTGGCCTGTATTAACTTTTTAAGGTTTAGGTTGGGTTGTATGGTTATTCGTCTGGCTGTCCTGTTCGTTGGTGCTTTTATATGTTGTCAGTCTGTTATCGCAGATGACACCTTTGAATCTGTTCAATGTGAAAGCCGCCTTATTCAATATTCCTGGGAGCAAAAATACGGTGGCATGACGCAGCGTAATTTGGGTGGAAAAACGTTATTTAAAGAAGCAGCTGATTTTATGTTTGCTGCAGCGGAAGAAGGAGATGAGGAGTGTGCCGAGGCATATTTATTAGTTGTTGAATATATTCTAACAGTGCCTGGGTTGAATTCGCGAATGCGTAATGATGACGAAGATTATCTTATACAAAAAATTATAGGGGAAGCGAGTGATATCTCGGAGCTTATGTTGGACTTAATCGGGAATGCGCCTGCGGTGAATGCGTTGTTGAGTGATTATGATGAGTACTTGCTAAGCAAGGACTCTTTGGAGCAGGAATATGCTCAGGTGAGCAGTTCTATTGTGATGAGTTATTGCCTGGATGATTATGGTAGTAAAGCGCAAGATATTGACTATGATACGTACATGGAGAGCTGTTCTAGACGCTGGCAGTGATTTGATGTTAAGCTCATCCGTGATTTGATGTTAAGCTCATCCGTGATTATTCTTGGTGGTGATATCCTTGTGTATTTTAAGGCTAAGCATATCTATGTGTTTAGCCTATGATTTTCTGGGCCTTGGTTTAGCAGATCATAGTTTAGCTGCAGTTTAACTGAGTTGTTTACGTTCGTACGAAGTCAATAAATATTTCGATCCCTTTCTTGATAATTGTCATTATGCCTTTATTCCATATCAAACATAAAAAATGTTTGAGTGATTAAATTGTTCTATTTTAGTTGTAAATATTTTCTGCTAGTGGTCTTGGGGCAGCGAACACTGCCCTAGTTACATTAGTAGAAGTTCGCGAGTGGGTGTTTTTTTTTAAAAGTTAACCAATGTATTTTTAAGGCGCAGGAATTAATGAGAGCAGCAGCACTAACAAACAAATTTGAACGACTTCGAGATCATAAATCATTTGAGTTGTTGGTGATGGCGATCATTATTTTTTCAGCGCTGGTGATTGGTGTAAAAACCTATGACATGCCTCCATACCTAATTAGCGTGGTGGGCTGGCTGGATACTGCTATTACTATTTTTTTCGTTTTTGAAATCAGCATTAGATTTATTGGTGAAGAAATAAAGCGAGATTTTTTTAAAAGTGGCTGGAATATATTTGATCTGGTGATTGTGTTGGTAAGTATCATTCCCATTGAGGGTGGTGACATGGCTCTGGTCGGGCGCCTGATTAGAATATTCCGTGTTTTGAGAATGGTTTCTCTGATCCCTGAGTTACGTATTTTGCTGGACTCGCTGATTAAAGCACTTCCACAGCTTGGTTATGTCGTGGCTTTGATGTTTATTATTTTTTATATCTACGCGGCGGTGGGAAGTACAATTTTTCAAGATATAAATGGAGACCTTTGGGGTGATGTGTCGATCTCAATGTTAACCCTTTTTCGAGTCATGACATTCGAAGATTGGACAGACGTTATGTACGAAACAATGGAGGTCTATCCACTAAGTTGGATGTACTACTTAAGCTTTATATTTTTCACTACCTTTGCTTTTTTGAATATGGTTATTGGTATCGTTGTGAATGTACTAGAGCAGGAGAATGCAGCGGCAAGAGACATTGAAAACCCTCAGCCTGATTTGGCAGAAATTATGCAGCAGATTGAAGAGTTGAAGGTGTTATTGCAGCGCAAGTAGGTATCTTAAAATGCAATACTGATATTCAAAGCGAGCTGTAAGCGGGGTTTTGTCTATATCTGGAGTGTTTGTTACGAGGGGGGCGGCATTGGGGGCGACTTATGCTATTTGGCATTCGGCATGTCATTTTGAGGTGCTGAGTTATATTCAGCCAAAGTGGTTCATTTATAGGGTGTTTTTTAGAGGAAGATACTCCTCTATTGCCTGGGTCATTGCCAGAATGGTTGGTTTTATCCTGTGAATCCACCACTCTACAGTGGTAATTGATGTCGGTAACGGTTTGTTTTGGTCTAATCTGATATAGGTGGTGGGAGTTTTATCGCCGGCACCCTAATTGTGGGATGAAATATATCACTATTGCAACCGTCTGATCTTGAGTGCTTAGATTAACTTGACTGGCTCAAGGTGTGTAGTGGTTTTATGGTATAAGAAACGCTTTTTGGTACATGGATTGTATGACGTCTGACTCGCAGAAAATGAATATCCCTTACGGGACGAAAGACTGGGTGAATCGCCTTGCGCGCAAGGAGATGCCCGCGTTAGCACATTCTGTCCAGCATTTGAATGGCCTCACTGCCACTGCTGAGGCGAGTGTTGCGGAGCTCGTTAAAGTTGTTCTGGAAGACCCAAACTTGACTTCCCGTATTATACGAATCTCCAATAGTGCTCACTATAACAAAACAGGTTTGCGTACGAATACAGTAAGCCGTGCGATTAGCATGATCGGGTTTGATACTATCCGTTCTCTTTGTATTTCCTCTAAAGTGATTGATGCACTTCTGCACGATGCACCAAATGACCGCCTATTATCTGTGGTTGCAGAGTCTTTTCACTCGGCAATGCAGGCCAAAGCGCTTGTGGGCCAATCAAAATCGGCGGTAAAAGAAGAGGTTTTTATTTCTGCGCTTATGTATCAAATTGGAGAGGCTTCTTTTTGGTGTTACGGGGGCGACGCAGTAACGATTGTTGATGCGAAAATGCGCATTCCAGGTGCAAACAAGGACGATGTGGTTGAGGAGGTGATTGGAACAAAGTTTAAGCGCCTTACCTTCGGTCTAGCAAGAGCATGGCGTCTGGGGGACACCCTGCTTGGGGCCCTTCAGAACAAACCTCTTACGCCGGGAGCAGGGGCTGTGCGATTGGGGCATGAGATCAGCGCTGCAGCAGTAGAAGGCTGGGACTCGCCAAAGGTTGAGGTGATTGTAAAAAAGGTCGCAAAATATAAAAAAATTGACGAAGAAGAAGCATTAATGGAGCTGATCGACTGCGCCGACCAGACTGTTGCCCTTGCGCGGGAGTGGGGAGCGGGTAAAGCGGAAAAAATTGAAGGCTTGATTCCTTCCTCTGCTGACTTTGAGCTGGAGAATGATGAAGATGAAAGCAGTGGCTCGCAGCCTCTTGATGTGCAGGGTAAATCAGAGGGGCATGTACAAGAAGACCATGAATTGCAGCTGAATATTTTAAGGGAGCTCTCATTGATGGCCGGCTCTAAACCCGATATTAATCTGGTTTTTAATATGGTATTGGAGGGGCTGCACAGAGGTATTGGCCTTGATGCCGCGATTTTGGCGCTAAATACCCCTGGTGGCAAGAACGTGCTGGGGCGGTACGTGATTGGTGATACGGGGGAGGGCATTGGCAAGCGTTTCAACTTTCCTATCAAGAAGAATAATATTTTTGGCTATTTGTTCGAGGGGACGACGCCATTCTGGTTTAATGAGAAGGAGCCTGCTTCTACGAAGGCGCTGGTTAGCGCTGAAATAAAGGCAGCAATTGGGGAGGGGGAGTTTTTCATTGCCCCCATCGTTGTGAGGGGGAGGCCGATTGGTTTATTTTATGCGGATAATCATAGCTCTAGGCGCCCTTTGTCGCGAGACCAATTTGCAGCCTTTAATCATTTTGTTCAGCAGGTAAGCCTTGTCTTATCGGCCCACTAAGGGCAGTTGCCCCGTCTTCTCAGTGGTCCGCTAAATACTAACGTTAGTAATGTCGACCCATAATTTTAAAGGTTGTCCCGGCTGAATATAGCGGCGTTTGTCTAAACCATTCCATTGGGTCAGCTGGGTTACGGTGACATTGAATTTGGTAGCGATTCTGGCGAGCGAATCACCTCTTCGTACTCGGTAATTTATCTTACGAACGACTTGAGGGCCGCCTCTAGAGCGAGCAATGGACAAATTTTTGCTCCAAACAGTGAGCTTCTGGCCGATTTTTAACGTGTCCTTCGGTGCCATACCATTCCACTTGGCAAGTTGCCTAATTCCTACTTTGTATTTTCGCGAAATAGTCCAAAAACTTTCCCCGTTTCTGACGCGATGGATGACCTTTTTAGTGTTGACGGGCTGCTTTCGCTGCAGTGCCATTTGACGCTGTGTCGCGCTGAGCTTGTAGGACTTCAGTGACCGGCTGGGAGAGGGGATCAGGAGGGTTTTTCCAATAACAATTTGGCTGCTGCGAAGCTGGTTGATTTCTTTGAGAAAGCGTAACGTTGTGTGGTTTCGTTGGGCAATTAGGCCCAAGCTGTCACCGTTTTTAACTTTATAGCGTTTCCAAGTAAGGCGTTGTTGGGCGGGTAATGCGCTAAGTTTTTTCACAAAGGTGCTTGATTTCGAGATAGGAATTAACAAACGGTGTGGCCCTTGTGGGTCGGTCGCCCAGCGATTAAAACCAGGATTAAAACGGTATATTTCTGATAGGTCAACACCTGCAAGGGATGCGGCCTGAGCCAGATCAATTTGACCGTTGAGCTTTATTAGAGTGAATTGTGGTGTATTAGGAATGTGCGTAAGGGTAATGCCGTATTGATGGGGCGTAGCAAATAGTTTACTCAAGGCTAGGAGCTTCGGAACGTAGGCTTGGGTCTCTTTAGGAAGCTTTAGGGACCAAAAGTCGGTGGGCCTACCAAGCTTTCTATTTCGCTTTATCGCCTTGTTGACTGTTCCCCCGCCAGAATTATAGGCGGCAAGTGCATGCAGCCAGTCTCCATCAAATCGTTTGTTTAAAGCTTCAAGATAGTCCAGCGCTGCTCTTGTGGATGCGTAGACATCTCGACGGCCGTCATACCACCAGTTCTGTTTTAAACCGTAGTATTTTCCTGTTCCTGGGATGAATTGCCACATCCCAGATGCTCTGCCATGGGAGTAAGCAAAGGGGTCGTATGCGCTCTCAACAATGGGGAGTAGGGCAAGCTCTCCTGGCAGGCCGCGTTTTTTGATCTCGCTGAGGACGAAGTGAAAATAAGGCGTACTGCGAGTAAGGACTCTAGCTATATATCTTGGGTGTTTTTTGTACCAATTGAGTTGCTGAGACAGGCGTTTTTTCTCAATATTGGTATTAAGTTTGAATTCGCTTCGTAATAATGGCCATATAGGGTGTGTGTCTAGCTCAGTGGAATTCTGGGGTTGGTAGGGGCTTAAGGCGACGTTGCCAAGAGGGTGGAAGCGAGTGAACTCTTCGTCCTTTTCATAAAATGGCCGTGAAAGCTGAGTAAATGAAGAGGCGTTTGCGGCAAAAACACCCTTACGGGGCTTCTCGGTATTTTTTGAGTTGGCGTCGTTCTCATCGACTTCACAGATGCCCGGCTCAGGCTCGCGCGAGAAAATCGATTTTACCAAAGTACGGAATTTAGCGAACCGTTTCTGTTTTGTTGGAGATGCAGTGGAATCCAGTGAATAAAGGTGCTCTGATGAGCTGTTGCTAGGGGCTTCGCTAGCCAAACTGTTGCCGATGACGGCGTTGCTTGCCAACAGTGCGAGAAGGATAAGACTGATCAAAAGGGGCGGGTTAGTGGAGGTTGCGAGCTTCTTTTGTATTGGGAACATATACACCATAAAATATGTCTTTGTAAATTCTGCTTCAGTTTGCTTGAACGAGCAATAGTACCGCGCTTGTTACGGTATCGCTAATCAAATACGAGATACTCGGTATTGAAATTATCTAAAATCCGGTGCTATGTCTTCATTATAGGAAAATAAGAGAGGCCATGTTGCGGAGCAGGCAGTAAAATTCAACGTCTTGCCGCAGCGTTGCATAGAACCCGCATAATCGACGCCTTCTCATGCTCTGATCCTACAGAGTAGCATTGTATAAATACGCGTAGGTTTCTTTTGCGTTGATAAACTGGTGAAATCCTCGATGCAGGGAGCGGTTTAAGGGTGTGTCACTAAAATAGTGGTTTTTATTTAAGAACAGACGGGGCTTGGTACCTATAATCACGGTGTATAGGGTATGCGCGGGGATTTGAGTACACCGCGTGTGCTACATGGCGGCTGTGCAGGCGCCTTAACCTGTGCGCAGCTACCTCGTGAAAAGTACACTTTTATTAGGCAGGGGTGGCCTTAACTTTAACCTCATGCCATGCCGTGTGGCTGCGAGCTTTTATAGCTAACCCTTCGCGGTGTAGGCCTTGGCACTTCACCAGAAAAACCCTACACTGGCCAAGGAAAACTCTTCAAATCGGTAATATCTGATCTCCGGGGAAACTTGCTACAATGGCGTTGAAGCGATTTATACAATTTGCCAAAAAACCACGCTGCTATTTATTATCTTCCAGGTTAGGCGTGTGGTTTGAAACGGACCTAGGGCGGGCGATACAAGACGTCGAGGCTGAGATAGCTAATCACATTATGCCGACACGATTCGGCTACCACCTTCTTTATAGCGGGCAGGGCGATCCTGACAAGCTACTAGATAAAAGTCCGATATCGCATAAGTTTATCGCTGATGACGCGCCTCATGCTCGTTCATGGTTGCCTTTCGTTTATGGTGAGAGTGGCGCGTTGCCTCTTGCAAATGAATGTATCGATTTAGTGGTGTTACAGCACAGCTTAGATTTCGAAGAAAATCCGCACCAGGTGCTTCGAGAAGCAGCGCGGGTTTTGATACCAGGCGGCACTCTGATGGTTATTGGGTTTAATCCGCAGAGCTTTTGGTGGGGGTGGCGTTTTTTTCACCCTAAAACAACGGATGCACCGTGGGCTGCTCGCTTTATCAGCCCCTCAAGGCTTTCTGAGTGGTTAAGCCTCTTGGAGCTCGATGTAGAAGGCTGCGAAACGGGTTATTACTTGCCCCCGTGGCAGAGCTTGGCTAGTGGGGACAAATTTAAGCGATTCAGGCGAGTCGCCAAGCATTTCTTCACCAAGCAAGGTGCAGTCTATGTGCTGGTATCTAAAAAAAATGTCTCTTGCGTCACGCCGATTGCACCAAAATGGCGGCTAGGGCAAAGGCGCCTTTTAAACAATCCCGCCGTAAACAGAGGGCAAATTTAGTGAAAGTAGTGAAAGTAGTGGAAGTATTTTCTGATGGTGCATGTAGAGGAAATCCGGGGCCAGGTGGATGGGGTGCGTTGCTGCGTTTTGGCGATACAGAAAAATCCATGTTTGGAGGGGTTGCTCACACCACCAATAATCGCATGGAATTAACCGCAGCCTTGGAGGCCTTGAATTCGCTGACGGAGCCTTGCAAAGTAACACTCACTACTGATTCACAGTATGTCCGCAAAGGCATTACACAATGGATACAAGGATGGAAAGCGAGAGGCTGGAAAACGGCAGCGCGAAAGCCGGTTAAAAATCAGGATTTATGGGAGGCCTTGGACGCCGCGATTCAAGCTCATGAGGTAGAGTGGCTTTGGATTAAAGGACATAGCGGTCACAGGGAAAATGAAATCGCTGACCAGTTGGCAAACCGCGGTATAGATGAGCTTTAATCGGCTGTTGCAATACTACTGACTCGGCCTTTACGGGGTGAGAGTCAGGCTCAACTCGACGAATTTCAACAAGCCATTAAATATCGAATGTAGAGTTAAAATGGGCGTTATCACTAAAGGGCTCCTTTGAAAATAGTAATTTCCACCTGAGAACGAGTAAGCCTCGCATCTCGCAAGCAAAGCCGCAGCGTAAAAGGCATGCGTGAGGGTTCGAGTACGGGGCTATTGCCTATAAAGTGTATTTTTAGAGCTACCCTAAAGCTAAAAGGAGGCATTGATATGACTGACAGGTACGTAATACTGGATACCGAAACGACAGGGATTGATCCTTCTCAAGGGCATCGAATTATAGAAATTGGTTGCGTAGAACTTCAAAATAGACGCTTTACCGGAAGAACCTACCATCAATATATAAACCCTGCGCGGGAAATTGAAGCAGAAGCCATTGCAGTACACGGAATTACGAATGACTTTCTTGAAGATAAGCCCTTTTTTTCAGATATCGCTGATGAGTTTCTCGATTTTATAAAAGGGACAGAGTTGGTAATTCATAATGCACCATTTGACGTGGGGTTTTTGAATAATGAGCTGCGGTTGATGAATACGGGGTTAGGAGCCATTAATGATTACAGCGGTGTGCTTGATACCCTTGCAATGGCCAGGAAGCGTCACCCAGGACAGCGCAATAGCCTGGATGCACTTTGTAAGCGTTACGGCGTAGATAACTCAAAAAGAGACCTGCACGGAGCTTTGCTTGATGCAGAGATATTAGCAGACGTATACCTTCTTATGACAGGCGGCCAACTGGCGTTGTCTTTGGGGAGTGAAGAATCTAGCGAAAGTGGAACTTCTCAGAATGGCGTTAAACGTCTATCAGGCGACAGGCCCAAGCTTCGAGTCATTAAGGCTTCTGAATCAGAACTAAAGTCTCACCAAGAGGGGCTTGCATCTATTGAAGAGCAATCAGACGGTTGTCTCTGGTTGCAATAAGCCCTTTCTAAGGGGTGATAAGGTGCGACCTATCTCTCTTTTTTCGCACAAGCGGTACGTTTGAATAACCGTGTCAGCGCCAGAATAGTTAAAAATCTCCGTGTTAGGTATTTTATAGCATGTGTTTTTATTACTTTTCAAAAATTCCATGCTGGGCTGGGTGTTTAGTGTATCTATATACTATATTTATAATGAAAAGGCTTGATTAAACTCTCTGTCGTTTAAAGGCCCCGAAAAAGGTTTGAAGGCCAGACTCTTTTTTCGTATTGAAGAATCAGCGGGTTATGACGAACTGTTGGTGGTGACCCCTTATAGCGGCTAGATGCCGAAAATCTTCTCGTATTAGGTAATTGAATATGCTGCAAAGTGCACCGCTTCTCAGAATCGTTAAAGATGAGCTGGACGCAACGCTTCAACATGCTGAAATACAATTGAAGGCATATTCAGAAGGTGTCGGCGAAGCGTTAAAGGAATGCTTGGATGACTTTAAGCAGGTGTCAGGTGCATGCAAAATGGTCAAGTTGCCGGCAGCTGAAATGTTAGCAGGAGAGTTGTCGGCGCTTGCCATTTGGATGAATGGGCTTCCAGAAGACGATAGCAGCCGAAATAGTAACATTTCTAGTTTAACGGTGGGCATAGCGATGCTTGGCCGCTACCTGAATTACATCGATACCAGTGAGTCTTATTCTCCTGAGTTGGCTTTGCCAATGATTAATGAAGTGCGCTTGGCTCGAGGCGAGCAGGCTCATGTTGATAGTCTATTTTTCTCCTTTGAGCGTGACGATAAACGAGAGGCTCTGCGTTTAATTGTGACTAAGTCAGCGGTTGAGCTCCCTGGCGTGAAAGACCTTCGGCGTTTACGTCATATGTATCAGGTGGGCTTGTTAGAAGTTATTCGGAATAATGAGGGTGGCTTCCGTTTAATGAAGCGCGCTTTGGAGCGGGTCGAATCAATTTGCGGTGACACCGCGGCGGCGGAGGTTTGGCCTTTGGCGCAAGCCTCTATTGATGCGATGGTAATAGGCGATGTGGAGCTGACGCGGTCTCGCAAATTATTGTTTGCCTGGTTAGACCGAGATTTGAAGTGCCTCAGTGTAGACGGTGTTAAGTATTTATCCTCAGAGCCCTCTGCAGCACTGGTAAAGGAGCTCTGTTACCTTATTGCAGTGAGTCAGCCAGCTTCAGACATTATCAAAACAGCGAAGCAGCACCTTGAGCTGCCAGCTGACACAATGTCTGATGTAAAGCTAAGGGAGGAGCGTGCTGTCATGCTGGCCCCCGATGCCTCTGTTGTCCAAGCGGTCAGTGCGGCCGTCAACGAGGAGCTTGCTAAAATCAAGGATGTTATCGATGCTCATTGCCGAGCTTCTGATGATAATCATCACAATGAAATAGTTGTGCTTTTGGAGGGCATTGGGCAAACGCTCCGTTTGCTCGAGTTGACCCACTTATGCAGCGATGTGGATGCGCAGCTTCAGAAGTTGAAAGCCTTGGCTGAAGTGTCCGTGGAGCGGGAGGTGGCCTATGATCCGCTTGTTCAGTTAGTTTTGAAAATAGAAACGGTTATGTCCTTGCTGCAAAGGGGAGGGCGCCTAAGTGATATCGTTGAAGATATATCCAGTTCAGGGAATGCGTCCCTGGGGACGCTGGAAGAGGTTCGAATATTATCTGTTGTAGAAGCAAGAGCTGGGCTTGCTTTGGCTAAAAACAGCTTGTCTTCCTATATCGACTCCGATTGGGATTTATTACACTTGGGCAATGTGCCAGATAGCCTTCATGGGGTATGGGGTGCTCTGTATTTTCTTGAGTTGCACCGCGCCGCTCAAATTGTATTGCATATTCAGCACTATATTGAACAGCGTTTGCTGGGGGGTGTGTCGGGCTTGCCCGCTGAAAACAACCTTGAAACGTTAGCCGATGCCGTTACCAGTATCGATTACTACCTTGAAAGCATGGAGCAAAATAAGCCATTAGGGGTGGGGGTGCTCGAAGTGGCAGAAGAAAGCCTTGAAGTGTTGGGTTTCGCGGTCAACACGCTGACGGAGTCAATAGAGTGAAAGCTCTCATCTGCTCTTGCAGGCCGCGACAATTCTATTGGTTCGGTCTCTGCGGCATTAAAACCAAGCTCCAAATGCGTATTTGCTGGGTGTGAACGGAGCTTTTTTGCTTAATCTGATCCTGTTTTTGATTCAACCTAGTGAATCCCAGAAAGCTGTTAATTGCCTTTTTATATAAATGCCTTGTTGATGTGCTTCGGCTCCATGTTGTTTGCGCTAATGTCGGCAGGCCAATTGAATAGACTCTTAAATCAACTATTTTTTCTTTTAATCCTCTTACCTTGGTCTAAGCTGAAACTAGATGTGAGTAATTACCGCTTGAATTTTATGGAGTAAGAGGGATACCAATGCGCTGGCTAAATAAATTGTCGATCAAATATAAGATTTTACTGATTCCATTTGTCGGTATTATGGGATTTGCCATTAACCTTATGATCAACAATGATGCAAATACAGACAATGCGGAGAGCTTGGTCAAAATCAGGGATGTATATTTTCCGGTTTTGGAGTCATCCGACACTTCTTTGGTCCTTCTTACCCGAGTGACCGAGACACTAAACTCTGCCGTGAGCACTGGAGAAGAAGAATTTTTGGAGACTGCGGATGGAATGGCCGCTGCTTTAAGGGGAGAGTTAAATAAGATAGAAGTCACCTACCCAGTGAAATCCGCAGAAATCAAAGTGCTCAAGGGAAATTTTGAAGAGTACTTTAGTACGGCAAGAGCCGTGTCTGAAGGAATGGTGTTAGGTACCGCTGACTTTAGCACTATGCAAGGTAAGGTCGCTACCATGTCTGATTTGCTTAATCAAACTAAGGAGGGAATGCAGGAGTTCAGGGAAGGTAGCTACGAGGAGTTTACAGGAACAGTTGACTCAACTATTTCTGGCTCAGCGGCCGCCATTCAGAAGAGCCTGGTGGCATCCTTGGTGACAATAGCGATCCTAATTGTTGTTTCATTTAGCATAACACTATTGATCACTAGGAATTTGGGGGCCGTGGTGACTTCGCTGAAAGAAATAGCCAGCGGTGATGGCGATTTAACTAAACGTATAGAACAAAATAGCAGTGATGAAATAGGGACGCTGGTTTCTTTTTTTAATGATTTTATCGAAAAATTACATGGAATTATCTCAGAAGTAGTGGATGCAATTGAGCCCCTGTCTAACACGTCTAATGATCTATCCGATTTAGCCAAAAGCACAACCTCTATGTCGACGGTTCAGCTAGAAAAAACCAATGAAGTTGCGCATTCCATATCACAGGTTTTTGAAAGTGTTGATGATGTTGCGAGCAGTGCTTCAACAGCAGCAACAGCGGCCCAAGAAGCTGACTCAGAAGTGAGGAGCGGTCAAGGTGTTCTCGAACAAACGGTCTCTTCGATTAACCAATTAGCAGTAGAGGTTGAAACAGCGTGTGCAACAAACCGTCAGCTTGAAAGTGATACAGAAAGCGTCGGAAATATCTTAGATGTGATTCAAGGTATTGCGGAACAGACTAATCTATTGGCACTTAACGCCGCGATTGAAGCTGCGCGAGCAGGTGAACATGGTCGAGGGTTTGCCGTTGTTGCGGATGAAGTGAGGACACTTGCATCAAAAACGCAAGAATCTACCAAGGAAATACAAACTGTTATAGAGCAATTGCAACGTACGGCCCGAAGTATTACAGAGGTCATGGAAAAAGGTCAACAAAGTGCACGTGACAGTGTCTCCCATGCGGCGCGCACCGGTGAGTCGTTGGGTGAGATTGGAAGTAAAGTGACCAGCATCAGTGACATGAATTTTCAAATCGCATCGGCAACGGAGGAGCAGCAGAGAACGTCTGCAGCAATACATCAGAATGTAGACGGAATCAAAGATGCTGCGGTTTCCTCGGTATCTATGTCAGATGAGATGGCCGGCGCGACGGAATCATTGGGCGATGTGACGAAAAAGTTACAGCGTGTTGCAAATCAATTTCGAGTTTAGTCTAGCTTTGGCTTACGGTTATATGTTTGAATTCGGCTAAAAACGCAGAGGTTCTCTACCGTTATAAGCGACTATAATCTGGGTTTGGTTGTGAAAGATAAGAACAGCTTTTTATATAGGCAGGTTCGTAGCAGGTTGATTACTCATTGGGCGCCTAAAATATAGGTGCCTGGCCACTGGTGCCGGGCTAGGGCAGTTTAGGGAAAATACAAGGGTTATATTATGGGGCGCAAAATTAATTCGGCAATATTAGGGGCTAGTTTTATTTTGCCGGG
>JAHRVS010000391.1 GCA_019090565.1 Gammaproteobacteria bacterium | reverse complement strand
TTACTAAACCTTTCAATGAGTTAATTCTTCAGGCGAAAATCAAGGCACATTGCCGTATTCAAGAATTAAGCGATCAAATTAACGAAAAAAACAACAAACTTCTTTACTATCAAGCCCAAACTGAGCGTGAGCATGAGATCGTTGAGACCGTGTTTAGCAATGCGCTAAGTGAGAACTTTTTTGCCTCTGGAAATGTAAATTATTATATGTCTCCGATGTCGGCGTTTAACGGAGATGTGTTACTTTCGGCCGCAAGTCCGAGTGGTGGGCTCTATATGATGCTGGGAGATTTCACAGGGCATGGTTTGTCTGCAGCGATAGGCGCCTTGCCAGTTTCGCGGGTATTCTTTGCTATGGCAAAGCTAGGGGTATCTATTGGTGATATTGCCGCAGAAATGAATAAGCACCTAATTGATCTTCTTCCTGATTACATGTTTTGTGCCGCGACTCTTGTTGAAATTAATGCGGCGGGGGATGAAGTTGTGGCGTGGTGTGGGGGCTTGCCCGATGCAGTGGTGACTAAGCCCGATGGGTCCTTTGACCGTTTTTTAACGTCTATGCACATGCCATTGGGCGCGTTAGATATCGATGAGTTTGAGCGGAATGTTTACGCACTAAAACTCCCCCTTGGGAGTCGTATATTTCTTCATTCTGATGGCATTATAGAGTCGGTGAACAAAGAGGGGGAAATGTTTGGGGAAGAACGCTTTCATGCCTTAATTGATGGTGAATCGGTGAGAACATCCTCAAACAAAGTAAACACCATCATGGAGGCCTTTTCACGTTATGTCGATTCCGATGAGCAAGATGACGATATCTCGTTAGTTGCGTTGCGGATTCAGCCGGTTGAAAATATTGTGGTTGATGACAGCGAGCCACTGAAAAATATACTTTCTTGGAAAATACGATTTGATATATCGCCCTCCCAAATGCGAGAAGGTGATCCACCGGCAGAAATGTTAGAAATATTAGGCTCATCTGGAGGGTTAGCCGCCCATAAAGACTATTTGCATACCATTGTTACCGAGCTGTATTTAAACGCATTAGAGCATGGTGTGCTAGACCTGTCTTCTGATTTAAAAAAGGCAGAAGATGGTTTCATTACCTTCCAAAAAGAAAAACGAGAGCGCTTAGAGACCTTGGTGGAAGGCAAAATAGTAGCAGTCTTTTCTATGGTAAGTGTTGACGAAACTCCGGGAGTTAAAATTTGGATTCAGAACAGTGGCCCTGGTTTTGACTATACGGATACGAAGCTGACGGCCGCGAATGACGATGATTGCTTCGGGCGCGGCTTGGTACTGGTTCGCTCTCTTTGTGATGGCCACCTTCATTTTACCGAAGGTGGGCGAGCTGTTGAGGCGATCTATTCGCTTTGAAGTGCAGCGTCATTTTTAGTAACTCTTGCGGTCACATCAGCGGTAATCGTTGGCCGCATCGAGAAAGTTGTCTGCCCAGAGTGATATGCAGCCAATGCAAATTTTTGTTTGTTTTGGTTTTACGGTAATTTCTCTAGTAAATCGCTGTATGCCTATTGTTGAAATATTAGCAAGCCGTTGAAATTCTTTGGGTTAAACCAGGGTTAGTAAATTCCAAATAACCTTTTAGAGTCAAAAGCCCCTCTTGATTTTGGTGTTACCCTGCTTGCAACGTTTTACCTGATTGTTCATCCTATAAGCGTTTTTTGTTTGCGTAATGAAATTGACAGTTTTTTTCGATGCTCCACTACGTTACCTGGTTATACTGCTCATATTATGGCGCCCAAAAGCAGGTTTTGGCGCCACCTCATTGGCAAGGCTGCGTTAAAGCGCTAAACTGCGTCAACCCAAATATCAAACAACCGTTTGAATGAAGGTCCTGAGCGTGGCTCAGGGGTCCTTAAAATGAGAAGCCGAGGAAAAAAATATGTCTGAGCAAGCAGCGCTGTTTGATCTCACGCTCACAGAAGAGCAGAGAATTACCCGTGAAGTGATGAAGAAGTTTTCTGAGTTGCAATTGAGAGCGATTTCACGAGATGCCGATGAAGCAGGGAAAGCGCCAGAAGGATTTTATAATAAGACAATGGAGTTGGGCCTTAGTCTTATTCCTATCCCTGAAAAGGCGGGTGGGGTGGGTATGCCTCGATCCCCAGTGGCTAACATGCTGAATGCAGAAGACCTTGGTAAGGGCGATATGTCCCTGGCACTTGGCACCCTAACACCACTGGCATTTATTAATGCAGTGGTTGATAACGGCACCTTAGCTCAGCAAGAAGCATTCTTATCACCTTTGGCGTCAGAGGAGTTTGTTCCTGCCACCATCGCGCTGATGGAGCCGCTAGCAACATTTGAACCCACTGACTTACAGACTACGGCAACAAAATCCGGTGATAGTTACGTGTTGAACGGGGTGAAGAGCACGGTAATACTTGGTGATACCGCAGAGCAAATCCTGGTCATTGCCGAAGAAAATGGCGTTGCTGCTGGGTATATCGTACCTGCCGGCACTGAAGGTCTGGCTGTAGAAAACGAAAAAAATATGGGTTTGCATGCGGTGAACACCAGCAAAGTCACATTGGACAGCGTGACTGTTCCCGCAATCAACAAACTGGGCAGTGAAGAGCAGCCATTTGATTTGCAACGTTTGCTGGATCTAAGCCGTTTGGGTGTTTGCGCCATGTCTTTGGGTTGCGCAGAAGCCATGCTTGAGTATGTTACCGAATACGTCAATGAGCGCGTTGCATTTGGCGAGCCTATCTCGCATCGCCAATCGGTTGCCTTTATGGTTGCGAACATCGCTATCGAATTAGAATCTATGCGATTGATGGTATATAGGGCAGCAGCTCGCGCAGAACAAGGCCTGGACTTCCATCGCGAGGCTTATCTTGCACAAGTGATCTGTGCCGAGAAAGCCATGGAAATTGGTAATAACGGCGTGCAGCTTCTAGGCGGTCACGGTTTTATTCGGGAGCACATGGTAGAGCTTTGGTATCGCAATTTGCGCTCCGTGGGCGTTTTGGAAGGTGCTGCCTGCATCTAAATTATTTTCTTAATGCAGCCTAATCGCTTTTTGGGCAAATGCCATTAATTACTGAATTTGAAGGATTAACATTATGATTAATTTAGAACTCTCTCCTGGTCACCAGAATATCACCAACATGATTCACGGCATGGCTAAAAGTATGATTCGCCCTTTGGCGCGAAAATACGATGTTAAGGAACACGAAAAAGCTGTGGAGCTAGAAAATCTCGCCAAAATGATGGAAAAAATGGGCGGCGGCGGTTTGGGCGGTGCAGATAAAAAGAGTAAAGAAGACGAAAGTGGTGTGCCAGCAATTAAGAATGGCTCTCAGATGATGGGCGTTATTGGCGCAATGGAAATGTGTTGGGCCTGTACTGGCCTTACCTTGGCTATTCCTGGCATGGGCCTGGGTAACGCCGCCATCGATGCTGTAGCGACTGATGAGCAGAAAGAGCGTTTTGGAAAGGTTTTTGCGGCAATGGCAATTACGGAGCCAGGCACAGGGTCTGACTCGGCAAACATCTGTACCA